>NZ_JBANBA010000055.1:0-57863 GCF_059803475.1 Bradyrhizobium sp. UFLA05-89
CAAGGGAGGATCTCGATGAAGCGTCGTGAATTCTTGAAACTGTCGACCACCATGGCCGGTGCGGCCATGACCGTCTATCTGCCGGCCGGCTGGAGTCCTGCCAAAGCCGCGGGCAAGTGGAAGGTCGGCTTCAGCCAATGCACAACGCTCGAACCATGGCGCGTGCAGTTCAACAAGGACATCCAGGCCGAAGCGAAGAACCAGCCGGACGTCGACCTCGTCATCACCGACGGCCAGGACAAGACCGAGAAGCAGGTCGCCGACTGCGAAAACCTCATCGTGCAGCAGGTCAACGTACTCTTGATCTCGCCCAAGGAGTCCGCGGGACTGACCGGCGTCGTCGAGAAGGCGATCGACGCCAAGATTCCGGTCATCGTGCTCGACCGCAACGTCGACACCAAGCGCATCACCCAGTTCATCGGCGGCGACAATGTCGCGATCGGCAAAGCCGCCGGCGAGCACGCGGTGAAGCTGCTCGGCGGGCCAGGCAAGGCAACCGGCAACGTCGTCGAGATCTGGGGCGGCATGGGCACCCAGCCCGCGCATGACCGGCACGACGGCTTCCATGCCCACACCGACAAGGAGTCGGGCATCAAGTATCTGCTCAACAACCAGTCCGGCGACTGGAAGCAGGACAAGGCCTACAACATCATGACGACCGCGTTGCGCAACAACGAGAAGATCGACCTGGTCTACGGTCACAATGATCCGATGGCCTATGGTGCCTATCTCGCCGCCAAGGACGCCGGCCGCGACAAGGACATCAAGTTCATCATCGGCATCGACGGGCTGCCGGACGAAGGCGTCACCTGGGTCTCCAAGGGTCAGCTGACCGCGACGTTCCTCTATGCGACGCCCGGTGCCGAAGGCCTGCGGCAGGCGGTCAAGCTGCTCAAGGGCGAAAAGCTGGAGCCGGTCATCACGTTGCCGACGATGCTGATCACCAAGGAGAATGCCCCGGAGATCCTGAAGAAGAACGGGCTGCTCTGACCGGCTGGGGCTTTGAGCGCACCAACGGAGTCCGGTTCAAGCCGACTTGAACCGGACTGTGGACTTTACGTCGATATGGACGGCAGCGCCGTGACGTTGGATAGTCGTCAGCCTAAGAAACTGACCTATGTCCCGGGAGGCGTTGCATGCTGAAATCGATCGACCCGTTTCTAAATGCCGATGTTCTTTACGCGCTGCGGTCCATGGGACACGGCGACGACCTCGTGCTCTGCGACACCAATTTTCCGGCCGATGCGGTGGCGCGCCAGACCGTGCTGGGCAAGCTCATTCGCATCGACAATGTCACCACTGCACGCGCCGCGCGCGCGATCCTGTCGGTGCTGCCGCTCGACAGCTTTGTCGACAAACCGGCATCGCGCATGGAGATCGTCGGCCAGCCCAACGAGATTCCGCCCGTGCAGCGCGAGGTGCAGGCCGAAATCGACGCGGCGGAGGGGAAATCCTCCCCTATGGGCTCGATCGAGCGCTTCGCCTTCTACGAGCTCGCAAAAAAATCCTATTGCGTGATCCAGACCGGGGAGCGGCGCTTCTATGGCTGCTTCATCTTCAAGAAGGGCGTCATCCCGCCCGATGCTTGAGCTAACGAGGAAAGGGCTGCGCGGCACGTTCGGCATGAATATGACATCGAGATGATGTCGCGCGCGAGCATCCATCTTGCAGCGCGGCATCGCGAGAATTCTCTTCGTCATTTCTGATTGGTGGCAGGCGGCTTCAACTCCGCGTGCTTTCGTTGACATTGATGGGCGCCGCTGCATACTCGAACGCGGCATCAGTCACCCATCACGACGACACTGAAGTCCACGAGCCTCACGTCCTCGGTGTGCTTCGGCTACTCAGACTTCACATCAAGAAAGTCAACAAGGGAGGGTATCGCGATGAAACAGCAAGACTATGATTGGCTTTCCGCACTCCGTCCGAACCGGCGTACGGTGCTGAAGGGTGCGGCAAGCGCCGCAGCATTGGGCACGAGCGGAGCGCTCGGCACGTTCTCGGAGATTGCGCTAGCACAAAACAATCTTCGCGCGCAGATTGGGCAAATTCCAGGCGTGGGCAAGGGCTCGCCAACCGACGCCGACTGGCAGAAGGTCGGCGAGCTCTGCCTCGGCCCGACCAAGGCGAGCATCAAGGAAGGCGAGTTCAAGGGCGTCGAGCTCTCCTTCATGGGACTGAATAATCAGAACCTGCATAACCTCCTGTTCCGCGGCTTTCTCAAGCCGTGGGAGGCCTATACGGGCGCAAAAATCTCCTGGATCGATCTCGCTCAGGCCGACTACAACCCGCGACTCCAGCAGGCGATCGCGACCGGCACAGTCGATTTCGACATCCTGGAGATGGGCGCGCCGTTCGAAGGCGATGTCTGCGGCAAGGGCCTGGCGTCAGAGATGCCGGACTGGGTCAAGAAGCAGATCGATATCGATGATTATGTCGACTATCTGAAGCCGCCGGTCGGCACATGGAACGGCAAGACCTATCGCGTCACGATCGACGGCGACTGCCACAACTTCAACTATCGCACCGATGTGTTCTCGGACGCAGCGCTCGCCAAGGCCTGGAAGGAAGCCGGCAACACCGGCGAATGGGGCGTGCCAAAAACCTGGCAGCAAGTCCAGGCGGTGACGAAATTCCTCAAGGGAAAGAAGTTCAAGAACCAGAACGTCTACGGCTATCTCGATGCACCAAAACCCTGGGGCGGGTTCGGCTTCTATTTCCTCGGCAGCCGCGCCTCGGCCTATGCCAAGCATCCCGACGACAAGGCCTGGCTGTTCGACATCGACACGATGAAGCCGCGCATCAACAATCCGGCCTGGGTGCGCGCCATCCAGGACGTGATCGACGCGCTGCCATCCGAGCCGGCCGATCAGCTGAATGCCGACCCGAACACCACCGGCTTCCAGCAATTCCTGGCCGGCATCGGCTCGATGATCCCCTGGTGGGGCGACATCGGCCAGGTGGCGAAGGCGAGCGACACCTCGGTGATCGGCGACGTCGTCGGCTTCGACATCCTGCCCGGCTCGGACGATGTCTACAACGCCAAGACCGGCCAGTGGGACAAGCTTGCGAGCGGTCCGAACCATGCCCCGA
This sequence comes from Bradyrhizobium sp. UFLA05-89, assembly GCF_059803475.1. Lineage (NCBI taxonomy): Bacteria > Pseudomonadati > Pseudomonadota > Alphaproteobacteria > Hyphomicrobiales > Nitrobacteraceae > Bradyrhizobium > Bradyrhizobium sp. UFLA05-89. Next base: position 3,094 of record NZ_JBANBA010000055.1, read on the forward strand.
ACTGCGCCTATCTCGGCTGGGGCATCTATGTGATGGCGCGTGTCAATGGTGACGAGAAGAAGCACAAGGCCGCCTGGAGCGCAGCCGCGCATCTCGGCGGCAAGGACCTCTCGTTCTGGATGGTGCTGTACCCGTCGGGCTTCCAGGCCCACCGGACCAGCCACTTCCAATACGATGAGTGGGTGGCCGCGGGCTACGATCGCAAGTACATCACGTCCTACCTGAACTCGCAGCTCGGCTCCTACAACCACCCGAACCGCGCCGTGGAGCCGCGCATTCCCGGCATCTTCCAGTACTACAGCATTGCGGAAGACGAGCTGACGAAGATCTTCGCTGGCAAGGTCGACGCGCAGACCGGGGCGAACAACATCGCGGCGGCCTGGGAGAAGCTGACCGACCAGATCGGGCGCGAACGGCAGATCGGGCTCTATAAGGCCTCGCTCGGCGTGTAGCGCGCCCACGCAAGATCATCTACCCTCGGCTGGCGCCCCACGGCGCCAGCCGAAAACTTGCCCGGCGCCGGAACCGGCACTGAATGCGACTGATCTCGATGCAGAATTCCGTACCCGTTAGCGATGCGCACCACCAGCCGGCGACGAAGCGCGCTCCCGGCAGCAGGAAAGCCGCCGGCCGCGCGCTGGTTCTGCTGGCCTCGCTCGGCTTCCTGCTCGTCGTCCTCATTCAGGTCTTGCACACGACCGGCACAATTACGGCCGGATTTTCCGATTGGCGGCCGATCCTCATCGCTTATCTCGTCTGGGCCGTCGCTTTTGGCGTCGGACAAATTTTGACCCGTGGCGAGCGTGGCCAGCGCGCGCTGTTCCTGCTGCCGGCGGTGTTCTTCACCGTCGCCGTCGTGATCTTCCCGACGATCTTCGGGATCTACATCGCCTCACTCGACTGGAATCTCAGCTCGATCGAGGGCCCGCGCTTTTCCGGCTTCGACAATCTGAAGGGAATGCTGAACGACACCTACTACTGGAATGCGCTCGGCAACATGGTCTTTTATACCGTCGCGGTGCTCGGCGAGTACGCGATCGCGTTCGGCCTGGCGCTCTTGCTCAGTGCCGAGATCCGCGCGAGAAAATTCTTCCGCGTGGTCTTCCTGTTGCCGATGATGCTCAGCCCCGTCGCAGTGAGCTGGATGATCGGCAAATCGCTGCTGGAATATCGCTTCGGCCCGGCGGCGACGCTGGCGCGCTATCTCGGCTGGGACAACCCGGCATTCTTCGCTTCGCCCTGGATGGCGCGCTTCAGCATCCAGGCGATGGACGCCTGGGTCTCGATCCCCTTCATCATGATCATCCTGCTCGCAGGCCTGCAAGCGATGCCGAAGGAGGTGCAGGAAGCGGCCAAGGTCGACGGCGCAAATGGCTGGCAGTCGTTCTGGCACGTCACCTTCCCGATCATGCTGCCGGTCAGCATCACGGTCCTGATCATCCGTATCATCTTCAAGCTGAAGCTCGCCGACATCGTGATCAACGTGACAGCCGGCGGCCCCGGCGGCGCGACCGACACGGTGTCGAGCTTCATCTACCGCGTCTACCGCGACCGCTCGAACGTCGGATACGGCACGGCGCTCGCCATGGTCTATCTGCTGCTGATCATCGTGCTGCTGACGCTGATGTTGCGCCTTTCGAGGCGCTGGACGCAGAAGGTGGTCTAAAGCGATGAGATTAAGAAGAATCATCATCGCGCTTCAGGTTGTTGTTTTGGCATGATCTTTTCGGAAAACCGCTGCACACTTTTCCGGATCATGCTTTAGGTTCGAAACGGAGTTACACGCTTGTCCATGTCGATCGCGACATCGAAACCCGTTCCAAGACATCCCGCTGGGCCACGTGCCAAGCGCATGCTCGGCCGCACGCTGATCTACGCCGCATTGCTGCTCTGGACCTTCATCTGCCTTTTTCCGATCTACTGGACCGTCACGACCTCGTTCAAATCGGCGGTCGATGTGACGCAGGCGCACCTGATTCCCTGGGTCGATTTCCAGCCGGACTGGAAAGGCTGGCGCTCGCTCGGTCTGTCGCCCGATACGCTGTTCGGGACCTCGACCGCGCGCTCCGAATTCATGAACCGTTTCGTCAACAGCATCCTCACTTCGGTCGGCGCATCGCTGCTGGCGCTCGTGCTCGGATCGCTCGCCGCTTACGGTTTGAGCCGCTTTCGCTACAAGTTCGCCTGGATGCGCAATGACGACATCCTGTTCTTCTTCATGTCGCAGCTGATCCTGCCGCCGGTGGTGCTCGCGCTGCCGTTCCTCGTGCTCTACAAGGCCCTGGCGCTGCTCGACACGACGTTTGGCCTGATCCTGCTCTACACGCTGACTGTGCTGCCGATCGTCATCTGGATCATGCGTGACCAGTTCAACGCGATTCCGATCGAGCTCGATGAGGCCGCCTTCGTGGACGGCTTGTCGACCTGGGGCGCGTTCCTGCGCATCATCTTGCCGCTCGCGGTGCCCGGCATGGTCGCCGCGTTCATCCTCTCGCTGGTGCTGTGCTGGAACGAATATTTCTTTGCCGCTCTACTCACCAGCACCGACGCGAAGACGCTGCCGGTGATGGTGGCGAGCCAGACCGGCTCGCAGGGCATCAACTGGTGGTCGATGGCGGCACTGTCGACGGCGGCGATCGCGCCGCTCGTCGTGGTCGGCATCTTCCTCGAACGCTACATCGTCAGCGGCCTGACGACGGGCGCTGGAAAATAGCGGCTATCAACGCGCTCACGCGGGCACCGGCGCATCCGCGTCGAGCAGGCGCGCAGACTTCAGATCGGCCCAGAGCGCGCTCGGCACCTTGGTCGTAAGCGCTGCCACGTTGCGCTCGACTTCCTCTGGACTATGCGCCCCCAGCACCACGCTCGCTACCGCCGGATGGCCGAGCGCGAATTGCACGGCGGCCGTCGGCAGCGCGACGCCATGGGTCTCGCAAACGCGCTGGATCTCGGCGACCTTCGCCATGATCTCCGGCGGCGCATCCTGATAGTTGTACTTGGCGCCCTTGACCGCACCGGTGGCGAGAATGCCCGAATTGAAGACGCCGCCGAGCAGCACGGCAATTCCCTGGTCAAGCGCCAGCGGCAAGAATTCCTTCAGCGCCGGCTGCTCGAGCAGCGAATAACGCCCGGCCAGCAGCATCACGTCGAACGTGCCGGCTTTGGCAAAGCGCACACACATGTCGGCTTCGTTCACGCCGATCCCTATGCCCGCGACCACACCCTCCGCGCGGAGCTTGTCCAGCGCAACATAAGCGCCGGACATCGCCTCGCGAAACCGGTCCTCGATCGCGGCAGCACCGTGCGTCCAGACGTCGACGTCGTGGATCAGCAGCAGGTCGATCCGGTCGGTGCCGAGCCGCAGCAGCGACTGCTCAACCGACCGCATCGTGCCGTCATAGGAATAGTCGACCACGGGGCGGTGCGGCTGCCCGCCAACAAAGCCCGCCCGATTTTCCGGCTGGCGAAACGGGTCCATCCAGCGACCGACCTTGGTGCAGAGGATGACGTCCTCGCGGGCCACGCGCCGCAGCGCGGTGCCGCAGCGGTGCTCCGACAGCCCGTAGCCATAGAGCGGGGAAGTGTCGAGCAGATTGACGCCAAGCTCGAACGCCCGCTCCGCGGCGGCGATCGCCGTCTGGTCGTCAAGCCTGAGGAAAAGGTCGCCCAGCGGCGCGGTCCCGAAGCCGAGGACTGACACGTCAAGCCCAGCCCGGCCAAGGGTGCGGCGCGGTAGTACTGATTGTGAACCCATGGTGGATGTTGCTCTTTTCTGCGCGGCTTTGCGCCGGTCTCATGTTCGGTCGCGTGCAGCGTATGACTTTGTCGCCGTGTGTCAACGCGCACGAGCGCACGTCACGCGAGAATTCAACTCCGAATTCGTCGGCGTTTCCTGCGAACGCTCTGTCGTCAGCGGATCGACGACGGGCGTGGGAAAGTGGGACGGAGCGGCGAGAGCGACGATGCAACAACACATCGCTCACTCCGACCGCCTGCGCGGCCTCGCTGTGTCGAAGACGCCGGTCTCACAAGGCTTCGATTTCAAGTGGGCGCGGCCTGGAATCCGGACGCGCCAAGGGCATATTGCCCTGGGCAACGGCAAACATCTCCATGGGCTGATCGTAGCCCTTGATAGTTTGCTTGCCGATCGAGACAAGGGTGATGGCATCCCTGACTTTTTCTGCGACGGCTGTGTCGGTCAGGATTTGCGTATCTTTTGCCAGCCCGCATAGCCGAGACGCCAGGTTGACGACATTGCCGAGGGCCGTGTAGTCGAGCCGTCCCTCATAGCCGACGGTTCCGACCGTCGCCGTTCCCATTGCGATACCGACGCCGAAGCCAATCGCGTGACCGGCGGCGCACCATTTTCCGGCAATCGACTGCACCGCGACCTGCAGATCGATCGCGAGCTGAACAGCGTGGTTTGCGGGCTTGTCGCAGGCAACCGGCGCGTTGACGAGAAGCATCACACCGTCTCCGGCGAAGCGGATCAACGTGGCCTCGTGGCGAGTCGTGACAGCTCCCACTGCCGCATAGTATTCGCGCAGGACGGCCATGATGACGTCCGGTTCGGCGCGCGCGGCGAATGCCGTGAAGCCACGCAAGTCACCGAAAACCACGACGACTTCACGCCGCTGTCCTTCGAGCAGTTCGGCGGAATGTTCGACGAGTTCGGCAACTTGGGGCGCAAGAAATTGCTTCAGCCGGTCTATGCGGACGGATTTCTGCTGCGAGATCGCCAGCTCCGACGCCATCTCGTTGAAACGGACCGCCAATTGCTCCAATTCGTCACGACTGGAAATCCCAATGCGGTGGTCGAAATGTCCGGTACCGATCCGCTCGACGCCCTCCTCCAATTGCTTGATCGGACCGGACATCCGGTGGGCCCGCCAGTAGGCCAGCGCGAGCGCGATCAGCACACCGAACGCAATCAGAAGCGACGAGCGCCACAATGCCGCGCGGATCGGTGCGAATGCCTCCAGGACCGGCTGCATCGCAATCACCGTCCAGCCGATATCGGGTGCATGCACCGAGAGTGCGACGACGGGATTACCTTTGTCTCCCGAGATGACGGCACCACTACTCGTGGTGCCAACGAGCTGCTTGATCCGGCCGAAATCAACGGAACCGGCACGGCCGCGCAGGACCAGGCTGATGTCTGGATGGGCGATCAGCTGCCCGGAATCGTCGACGATCATGGCATAGCCGGTCTGACCGATCCTTATCGCGGCAATAACGTCCCAGATCAGCTTCAGGTTGACCTCGGCGATGGCAACCCCAGCGGCCGGAAGGTTTCCGGCGACCGCGATCCTCATATATGGCTCGGACTCGTGCTGATACTGGATGGGACCGTACCAGAGCTTGTTGGCGCGCGCGCCGATCACTGCGGGATCCGCGGATAGGTCGATCCCTCGGCCGGTCTTGTTTAAACGCAGCCTGGACACAAAAACGCGCTCGGTCCCGCTCTCGTCGAGCAGCGAGACGGAGACGATTGCCGGCACCTGCTGCAACAGACGCAACGCGTCGATCCTGTGCCGGTCATCGTCTCCCTGTGCCCACGGAAATTGCACGACCCAGCCCAATTGATCGCTTATTTCATCCGTGAAGGCCTCTATCCTGCCCGCCGCACCACGAGCCTCGGCCTGCAGAACCTCGCTGATATGGCGGCGCTGGTCGCGATAGCCGAACGATGCTTCGATCACCGCCCCAAGGATGAGAGGCACGACGGCTGCCACGAACAGGGTCGCGAAGTACTTGCAAAACAGAGAGCGGTGCGGCCGCTTCGCGTCGCCACGGACAGTCAACGAAGATTGTGCAACGAATTTTGACATAGCGATCTCAGGCAATCACCTTGTTGGCGCGAAACAGGATTGAAGATGTATCCAGCTCTACGCCAAGGTGCCGAGCCGTCTTCAGATTGATCACCAGTTCGAACTTTTCGGGCCGGATGACGGGAAGAACGGCAGGATCTTCGCCGCGCAGGATCCGGTCGGCGTAATTTGCAAGCCACCGATAGGTCGCGCGCTGGTTGGCGCCGTAACTCAAAAGTCCGCCGGCCTCGCAATACTCGGACCAGCCGAACATCGAAGGGAGCCGCTGCGCCAGCGCGAACTCCGCGAGTGTCGTCCGATCAACCATTGTCACAACATCGGGAAACACGAGGATGGCGTCGGCTTCCGAGCCAGCCGCAACCTCGAGCGCATTGTTAAGCTCGCGCGCGCCGGAGAAGGGAATATAGACCGGCAGGATGTCCAGCCCTGCGCATGTCTGTTGGGTCGCGCGCCACTCCGAGGGTTCCCCCGGATGGTCCGTGTTCGAGAGAACGGCGAGCCTGCGAATTCTGGGATAGATATCCTTGAGCAGCTCAACGCGCTTTCCCGCTAGCTCAAGCGAGAGGAACGTGCTGCCGGTGAAATTGGTGCCAGGTTGCGCCAGGCTTTTGACCACCCCCAAAGCCACCGGGTCGCCGCTGAGAGCAAACAGGATGGGGATGTCCTTGACGGTAGCCATGGCACGCGTTGCCGGGCCACTGGAAACCGCAAGGTCGACCTCACCGCGTCTCAGTTGCGAAATGATCTGGCGCAGAGCCGAAGGAGTTCCATAGTGCTTCTCGAGGGTGACGTTCTTGCCTTCGACATAACCCAGGGCGCCCAGCCCCTCGCGAAAACCGTCCAGGAACGGATCCGGTTCGGAGCCCGTGGAGATCCAGAGGATGCGATAGACCTTCCGTGCCTCTTGCGCGCGCGCAATCGCAGGACAAGCTACTGCGCCGGCGACAAGCCGAATAAAGTCCCTTCGTTTCATGGCGACCACCGCTACGACCAAGCTGTACGGAACAGGCCATCCAGTGGTCTTAATTTGCACTTGGACTTCCAAGGTCCGCCGTGGCTAGGGGACCGACAGGGGTATTGATCCCAGTTCTCTCGCGCCCTGGATGCTGAACTGCCAAAGGAGCGATCTCTGTCGTTAGTCGATAGAACCGTCCCAAGAGACTGGCCGTTCATGTATTTTTGGCTTTAGAAGCGCTTGATTTTTTCTTGAGGTCGGTATTTCCCGGAACCAACACGTCAATAAGGCTTACTCGCTCTCTCGCGTGCCTACCGGTGCACAAATGTCTCGCCGACGGTGCGAATTCACCGACGAAAATCGTTCGCATCAATGTCATGCTGCATTTCACGCCCGTTGATCATGAAGGAGAACGGCCGCACTCGTAACTCGAGGCCGGTCGGACTAACCTGCGGCCGCTCGGCCGGAATCAACCGGCCGGCGGAACCCCCACCCGGAGGAAGCGATGACACGCCAACTGTGCGATTCCGAGCAGCGCGATCCAGACACCACGCTTTCACGACGATCACTCGTCCAAGGCCTTGCGATCGCTGCAGGCGCAACGATGACGGGTGCCGGCGCCGCACTGGCGCAGAACGCGCCGGCGGCACCGCCGACGACGATCACAAATCCGCCCCGTGACTTCAGCTCGCGTGGCGCGCCGACCACCTATTTCTGGGACCCCGACATCATCGCGGTCGATCCGTCCTTCAACGACCTCGCGCAACCGAACACGGCGATCAAGCGGCTTCATACCGGACTGCTCTGGGCCGAAGGGCCGGCGTGGAACTCGCAAGGCCGCTACCTCCTGTGGAGCGACATTCCCAACAACCGGCAGATGCGCTGGAGCGAGGATGATGGTCATGTCAGCGTATTCCGCACGCCGTCCAACTACAGCAACGGCAACTCCTTCGACTTCCAGGGCCGCCAGCTCTCCTGCGAGCATCTGACCCGTCGCGTCACCCGCTACGAGCATGACGGTACCGCCACGGTGCTCGCCGACTCCTATCAGGGCAAGAAGCTGAACTCGCCGAACGACATCGTCGCGCATCCCGACGGCAGCTACTGGTTCACCGACCCCCCCTATGGCGGCCAGCTCTATGAGGGCGAGCCGGATGGTCCGGGCGGTCCGAGCAACGCCGCCGGCAAGCTCAATCCGCGGATCGGCCAGCCGGCCGGCTTCGCGCCGGGCAAGCGCGAGCTGCCGACCAATTGCTATCGCATCGACCCCAGTGGCCGCATCGACCTCGTGGTCAGCGAGGACCAGGTGCCCGATCCCAACGGTCTCTGCTTCTCGCCCGACTTCAAGAAGCTCTACGTCGTCTCGACCGGCAAGGGTCCAGGCGATACGGGCGCCGGTGGCAAGGGCGACGTGCACGTCTTCGACGTCGGCAGCGACAACAAGCTCTCCAATCAAAAGCTGTTCAGCGACTTCACGATCGACGGCGTGAAGTGCGGGCCGGACGGCGTGCGCTGTGACGTCAATGGCAATGTCTGGGCCTCCAGCAACGCCGGCCGCGCCGTCGGCTATAGCGGCGTGACGGTGTGGTCGCCGGAAGGCAAACTGCTCGGCCGCATCCGCCTGCCGGAGGTGTGCGGCAACGTGTGCTTTGGCGGCCCCAAGCGCAACCGCCTGTTCATGGCCGCGAGCCAGTCGCTCTACGCCGTGTACACAGCGACGCAAGGCGCCGGGCCGGGCTGAGACAGCGCGAGCCGGATCACGACGAGGCGCCGGCGTGCCCCGCCGGCGCCGAATTGTTTTGATAGTCGCCTTGGTGCGTGACGGGATTGCCAGGGAAAGACACCATGCGCGTTGTCATCTGCGGCGGCGGCGTGATCGGCGCCTGCGCCGCCTATTTCCTCAGCCGCCGCGGCGCCGAAGTCGTCGTCGTCGAGCGGACCGAAGTAGCCGCCGCGGCATCCGGCAAGGCCGGGGGATTCCTCGCGCTCGACTGGTGCGCCGGAACGCCGCTCGATGCGCTGGTGCGGCGCAGCTTTGCGCTCCACGCGCAACTACCGCACGAGATCACAGGCGATTGGGCCTACCGCCGCATGACCGCCTATGGCGGCTTCGTTGCCAGCGATGACGCGCAGCGTGACGCACCATCCGCGCTCGGCTGGCTGTCCAACGGCGTCGTCATCGCGCACCGGCTCGGCACGACGGATACGACGGCCATCGTTCATCCGCGCAAATTCACCTCGGCGATGATGAACGCGGCGCTCGCGCAAGGCGCCGAGCTGCGCCGGGGACGTGTCAACGGCGTCGCGCGCGATGCGGGCGGAACGACCGTGAAGGGCGTCGAGATCGATGGCGGCGTCGTCGAGGCGGATGCCGTTGTCATCGCCATGGGACCATGGTCGCTGCTGGCGACCCAATGGATGCGACTGCCCGCCGTGTACGGGCAGCGAAGTCCAAGCATCGTGTACGACACCGGCACGGACGTTCCGGCCGATGCATTATTCCTGGAGTATGAGCAAAACGGCAGCACAATATCGATCGAGGTTTTTCCGCGCGCGGACGGCAGCACCCTGATCACAGCGTTCTCTGACGTCGCGCCGCTACCGGTTGACCCCGCGGCCGTAACGCCGGATCAGGATGCGATCGATCGCCTGCAAGCGATCGCTGAACGGTTGTCACCGCTGTTTCGCAGTGAGAGGATCATTACCCGGCAGGCCTGCTTCCGTCCGGTCACGCAGGACGGCCTGCCGCTGATCGGTGGCGTGCCGAACAGCGAGGGACTCTACGTTGCGACCGGACATAATGTCTGGGGCATCCTCAATGCGCCCGCAACCGGCGAAGCGATGGCAGAATTGATGACTGAGGGCGCAACGCGCAGCGTCGATCTGATGGCGTTCGATCCCGCCCGGCTTCGACCGCTCGATCCCTCGCTGCTGCAAGCACGTTGATCGCTAGATGCTCAGGCCGGCACAGATTGGCCGGAGAAAGCGGCCTCCGCCTCATCTCGCAGCCGGTCCGGCGTCTCCAGATAGCGCGGAGAATAATGAAACGTGGTCATCCGCTTCACGCCCGCCTCGCGTGCGAGGTAGCCGGCCTGCGCCGCCGTCAGGTGACGGCGCACAGATGCGAGTTGCGCGTCGTCGCCGGCGAAGGCTGCCTCGATGAACAGGTGATCGGCGCCGCGCGCGAGCGCGACGATCTTCTCCGCGTTGGCCGGAGTGAAGGCGGCGTCGGTCACGTAGGCGACGCGCTGCCCGGGCGCGAGCTTGAGCGCGTGCCGGGTCAGCTCGCCGAGCCGGATCGTCTGGCCGCTATCGACCACGATCAACGTGTCCGGCTGCGCGCCCATCCGCACCGCGCTCTTGGCCGCATTGAGCCACGGACCGACCTGAAGGCCGAGTTCGGCGAGGCCGGCTGTCCAGACATTGACGCGCAGGGTTTCCTGCAACGCAAACCCAAGGCAGGGAATCCCGTGATCGAGGGTTGTCGCCTCGATCCGTAGATCGCCGTCCGCAAACACCAGACCCGGCGCAACGGATGGCGCTTCAATCGGCGCGCTACGAAACTGCCGCCTCGCAGAGAAGCCTACCCAGTCGCCGAGCCGGCCGTCGCAGAATTCGGCCGCGGCGACCTCGAAATCCGGCGACTCCTCGTTCAGCAGATTCCAGCTATACGACGCCAGCTTGCCGGCGATGCCCGCGACGAGACCAGGCGGCCCGATCACGCGCAAACGGCCCGGCTGATGATGCCTGACCCGCAGCAACTGATCGAAGCCGGCAAAGTGATCCATGTGACGATGGCTGACGAAGACGTTGCTGATGCGCAGCAATTCCCGATTGGCCAGGGAAGATAGATCGCCAAGGTCGAACAACATGGCGCGCCGCCCGAACCTGAAATCGACCAGCACTCCGGGATCGGCGAATGGCTCGTTGACGAGGCGGCATTGAACGAGTTGAGCCATCAATAGGACCTTCCTGCGCAGCGCGACGTTATCCCGACGATGTCAGCCAGGCGACCGCCTTCGCGTCGATCGCTCGTTGTCGCGTCGCGGGCACACCGGCGCATGGCGGACGCGAACGCATGCCCGCCAGCGGATTCTGCATGACTGCAACGATCGTGGTGCACTCTATTTGCGCAGCGCTAGACTTTAGTCCGGCTCTCACAATCCTGAATGCAGTTTCACTTGCCGAGATTGTCGTCGCCGTTATAGTCGCGCCCAATAGCTCAAAAGAGGCTTGTTTAAGAGGAGAGAAACAGAATGAATAACATACTCCCTGGTGCATTGCGGATATTCCTCGGTGCGGCAGCATTCGGCGTGCTGATGACCGGATCAGGCGCGGCACTTGCAGCAGATCCCATCAAGATCGGTGTGATCGCGGAAGCGCAGGCGATCGCCGGCGCGTCGATCCCGCAGGCTGCGCAGCTTGCCGCCGACGAGATCAATGCCAAGGGTGGCGTCGACGGCCGCAAGATCGAGATCATCTCCTACGACAACCACTCCTCATCCGCGGACTCGGTGCGCGCATTCCAGCGCGCGGTCAACGAGGACAAGGTCAACGCCGTCATCGCAAGCTATATCAGCGAAGTGGTGCTGGCGCTGGAGCCCTGGGCTTCGCGCCTGAAGACGCCGTTCGTCACGCCGGGTGCCGCCTCCAACGAGATCAGCAAGAGCGTTCACGCCGACTACGAGAAGAACAAGTACACCTTCCACGGCTATCTGACCTCGGCTGCCCTGGCGCTCTCGGTCTGCGACGCCGCCAAGGACCTGTTGGTCGACAAGATGCACATGAAGTCGGCGGTCATCATGAGCGAGGACGCCGCCTGGACCAAGCCGCTCGACGTCGGCTACGAAGAGTGCCTGCCCAAGATCGGGCTGAAGGTGCTCGACCACATCCGCTTCTCGCCCGATACCACGGACTTCACGCCGATCTTCAACAAGATCGAGAGCGCCAAGCCCGACGTGATCATCACCGGCATCTCGCATGTCGGCGTACAGCCGACGGTGCAGTGGAAGAACCAGCAGGTGCCGATTCCAATGTTCGGCATCTCCTCGCAGGCGACCAACGAGACATTCGGCAAGGACACCAACCAGGCCGCCGAGGGCGTGCTCTACCAGGGCGTCTCCGGCCCCGGCGTGGCGGTGACACCGAAGTCGGTGCCGTTCGCGGACGGTTTCCGGAAGAAGTACGGCAACTATCCGTCCTATGCCGGCTACACCGCCTATGACGAGGTCTACTACATCGCCGACGCCGTGAAACGGGCGGGCTCGACCGATGCCGACAAGCTGGTCGACGCGCTGGAGAAGACCGATTGGGAAGGCACCATCGGCCGCGTCCAGTTCTATGGCAAGGACGATCCGTTCACCCACTCCATCAAATATGGCAAGGGCCTGATCACCGGCCTGATGCTGCAATGGCAGGACGGCAAGCAGATTGCGGTCTGGCCGAAGGACGTCGCCAAGACCGACGTCAAGTTCCCGAGTTTCATCAAGCTCACGACCAACTAGTCGGAACTGCTCCCGGGCCACCTCCCGGGAGCTTTCACATGCGGCGTACGCAGCACCTTCTCTCCAAAGAGGCAGTGAGACTGCCTCTCGTAGATCAGATTGCCAGTCATAGATGCGAGCATTCCAGATTCTGATCGATGGCTTCGCCATCAGCGCCCTCTACGCTCTCGGAGCCACCGGATTCACGCTGATCTTCGGCGTCTCCGGCGTGCTCAACCTCTCCCACGGGGCCATCATGGTGGCCGCAGCAGTGGCGGCCTGGGCCGCCGCCAGCATCCTGCATGTCGACACCTATTTCGGCGCCCTGATCGGCGTGGCCGTCGCTCTCGTCACCGCCTTCGCCACCTACTTCGCAGTGGTGAAGCCAATCCAGGATTCCCGCCGCATCCCCAATGAGGAAAAGGAGATCTTCGTACTCACCGGCACGCTGCTCTGGGGCATCATGATCCAGGAGCTGATCGCCTATTTCTTCACCAACAACGCCAAGACCGTGCTGCCGATCGTCGAGGGCGTCGTCGACATTCTCGGTGTGCGCACGCCGCGCAACGAGATCTTCACCGCGGTGGTGTGCTGCCTCGTCATCGCGCTCCTGTGGCTGCTGGTGAACCGCACCCGCACCGGCAAGGCGGTGCTGGCCGCATCGATGAATCCGCGCGGCGTCACCCTGCTCGGCCTCGAGCTCACCAACATCTACATCGTCGTGTGGGCGATCTACGGCATCCTCGCCGGGATCGCCGGCGTGCTGCTCGGGATGTTCTTGGGAGTCAGTTCCTACAGCGTCGGGCCGCTGACGGCGAGCGCGTTCTCGATCGTCGTGCTCGGCGGCCTCGGCAGCGTCTCCGGGTCGCTGATCGCGGCATTCGTGGTCGGCTATCTCGAAACCATCACGGCCTATCTGGTCTCGCCCGCCTATCGCACCATTCCGGCCCTTCTGCTTTTGGTGGTCGTCATGTACATCCGGCCCCAGGGCCTTCTGGGGAGGCGCTGAGATGTCCGGATTTTTCACCTCACGCCTGTTCTTCGTTTCGCTCGCGCTCGTCCTGATCGCAGCAACGCTGCCGCTCTACGTCTCCGGCTATGTGCTCGGGCTACTCACCGTCGCGTTCTATTTCGGCGTCTTCGCGATGGCCTGGGACCTGTTGTTCGGCTTCGCTGGCGAGGTCAACTTCGGACCGACGTTCCTAATCGGCGTCGGCGCCTACACCGCCGGCATTCTCAACAACCAGTTCGGCTGGTCGGTCTATCTCTGCATCGTGCTCGGCGCGCTCGCCTCCGTCATCGCCGGCCTCGTACTGGCGCTGCCGGCCCTCAGGGTGCGGGGTCCGTATTTCGGCCTGACGACGCTGGTTGCGGTGCTCATGCTCCAGAACTTCATCGTGGTATTCGCCGATCTCACCGGCGGCGAGATCGGGCTGACCATTCCCGATGTCATCACCATCGACGCGGGCGCCAATTACTGGATCGCGCTCGGCTTCATGACGATCTCGGCGGCGATCCTCTACGGGCTGTCGCAATCGCCGATCGGGCTCGTGCTGCAGGCAAGTGGCCAGGACCCGGTGCAGGCCGGCGCCCTCGGCTTCAACATCGTCAAGCACAAGCTGGCCGCGTTCGTCGTCAGCGCGTTTTTCTCGGGACTGTCAGGCGCGCTGCTGGTGTTCTATTTCGGCACGGCCTCGGTCGGCACCGTGGTCGACGTCGCGGTCGGCGTCAATGTCATCGTCTCGGCCGTGCTCGGCGGCCGGCGCACCGTGCTCGGCGCGGCATTAGGCGCGATCTTCCTGATCGTCGCGGGCGAGTTCTTGAGGCCGACTGGCGAGCTCGCGACCTTCATCGTCTCGGCAGTCGCGCTGCTTGTGGTGCTTTTCTTCCCCGGCGGTTTCCTCGGAGCGGCCCTGTCACGCGAGGCGCGTTCATAATGGATCAGACCGTCACCACCACATCCGTTCTCGCCGTTCGTGGCCTGACCAAGCGGTTCGGCGGTCTGACGGCCGTGAAGAATCTCAGCTTCGACCTGCGTGGCGGCGAGATTTTTGGCCTGATCGGGCCAAACGGTTCGGGCAAGTCCACCGCGATGAAGAGCGTGATGGGCATCGAGCGCCCGAGCGCGGGCGAAGTGATCTTCGAAGGCGCGAACGTCGCCGGCCTTCCCGCGCACAAGATCGCGCGCAAGGGCTTTGGCATGGTGTTCCAGCACTCGCGGCCGCTGAACCGGCAGACCGTGCTGGAGAACATCATGGTCGCGTTGTTGCCGGACAGCCTGTTCATGCTGTTTCCGGACAAGGCGCTGGTTGAGCGGGCCAAATGGATCGCCGACCGCGTCGGACTTGGCGCCGTGATGAATCGCCGGCCGCCGACGCTGCCTTTTGCCGATCTGCGCCGGCTCGAGCTTGCCAAGGCGATCGCCCGCGACCCGAAGGTGGTGCTGGTCGACGAGCCCTTCGCCGGGCTGACGCGGGCCGAGGTCGACGTCTTCTCCAACCTGATCCGCAGCTTTCGCGCTGAAGGCCGCGCGGTGATGCTGGTGGATCACAACGTCAAGGGCGTCGCCGCGCTCGTCGACCGCGTGCTCGCGATGTATCTCGGCGAGGAGATCGTCACCGGCAAGGCCGACGAGGTGATGAAGAACGAGACCGTGCGGCGGGTCTATCTCGGCGGCGCCATCGAGACCCATGCGCGGCCCGAGACCACCTTCAAGGACAAGGTGCCGCTGCTGCAGGTGGAAAACGTCAGCGTTCATTATGGCAAGGCGCAGGCGCTGGAGAACGTCTCGATCCACGTCCACGAGGGCGAGTTCGTCTCCATCGTCGGCCTGAACGGCGCCGGCAAGACCACGCTGTTCAACACAATCTCCGGCTTCCTGCCCTATGACGGCGAGATCCTGCGCAGCGGGGAAAAGCTGCGTGGCACGAGCGCGGCAAAAATCGCGCGCAGCGGGCTCGTGCAGTGCCCGGAATCGCGCGAGCTATTCGGCGAGATGACGGTGCGGGAAAACCTCGATCTCGGCGGCCAGCATCTCACCGACGAGGCTCGCGCGGCGCAGCTTGCGTGGCTTTTCGAGCTGTTCCCGATTCTGAAAGAACGCCAGGGCCAGTTGGCGCAGACGCTCTCCGGCGGCGAGCAGCAGATGCTCGCGATCGGCCGCGCGCTGATGATGCAGCCGCAAATCCTGATCCTGGACGAGCCGACCCTGGGGCTCGCGCCCGTCATCCTCGAGCAATTGTCCAAGGCACTGGAGAAGCTGCGGCAGACCACGTCGATCACCGTGCTGCTCGGCGAGCAGAACGTGACCTTCGCCCTTCCCCACGCCGACCGCGTCTATGTGCTCGAGCATGCGCGGATTGTCTGGGAAGGAGATCCTGGACGGTTCGCGGCGGAAGCCGGCGCCGGATATCTGTGACGATTGCCATAACGGTAACAAGCAAAGGGAGACGACCATGCGACTACCGACGTGTCCGAGCAATGCCCTCCTTCTCGCTTCTGCGCTGGCGCTGTGCCTCGCAGCGCCCGCTTATGCGCAGTCCAATGATCCCATCAAGATCGGCGTCATCGCCGAGGTACAGTCGATCGCGGGTGCGGCGACGCCGGGCGGCGCGCAGATCGCCGCTGACGAGATAAATGCCAAGGGCGGTGTGCTCGGCCGCAAGATCGAGATCGTCACCTACGACAACAAGAGCTCTTCGGCCGATTCCGTCCGCGCGTTCCAGCGTGCGGTGAGCGAGGACAAGGTTTCCGCGGTGATCGCAAGCTATATCAGCGAGGTCGTGCTGGCGCTCGAGCCGTGGGCGGCACGGCTGAAGATGCCGTTGATCACGCCGGGCGCTGCGTCGAACGAGATCACCAAGGCGATCCATAATGACTACGACAAGAACAAATATACATTCCACGGCTACCTGACCTCTGCCGCGCAGGCGCAGCTCGTCTGTGATGCCGCAAAGGATCTGCTCGTCGACCAGCTCAAGTTCAAGACGGTCGCGATCATGAGCGAGGATGCTGCCTGGACCAAGCCGCTCGACGTCGGTTACGAAGCCTGTCTGCCCAAGGCCGGCCTGAAGGTCGTCGAGCATGTACGCTTCTCGCCTGACACCACCGACTTCACGCCGATCTTCAACAACATGGAGAGCAAGAAGCCGGACGTGATCGTGACCGGCATCTCGCATGTCGGCGTGCAGCCGACGGTGCAGTGGAAGAACCAGCAGGTGCCGATCCCGATGTTCGGCATCAGCGCGCAGGCCTTGAGCCCGACCTTCTGGAATGACACCAACGGCGCGGCCGACGGCGTGCCATCGCTGGCGGTCGCAACGCCCGACGTCGCGGTGACGCCGAGGACGAAACCGTTCGCGGCGGCCTTCAAGGCCAAGTTCGGCACGCCGCCGGCCTATACCGGCTATACCGCCTATGACGAGGTCTACATCATCACGGATGCAATCAAGCGCGCCGGCTCGACCGATCCGGACAAGATGGTTGCCGAGCTGGAGAAGACCGACTTCGAGGGCACGATCGGTCGCATCCAGTTCTATGGCAAGAGCGACGAGTTCACCCACGGCATCAAGTCGGGCCCCGGTGCGGTGACCGGCCTGGTCTTCCAGTGGCAGGACGGCAAGCAGATCACGGTCTGGCCGCAGAAGATCGCGGAAGGGAAGCTCAAGTTTCCCAACTTCGTGAAACTGTCGCAGTAACGGCTGTACCCACTCAAACACGTCATGCCCGGGCTCGTCCCGGGCATTTGCATTCTTTTCTCAGCACGTTGCTCCGATGAAGCGCCACTTGCAAATTTCGCAGGGTCGATCAGAGTGACCGTCAACAGCACGCAGGCGTCTCAGAACCTGCGGCGCGCAGTGCGCTATGGCTAGGGGACGCGCCCGACGACTAGGCGCGTCCCAAGTTATCATCGCGGAGGACCCATGCTCCCCTATGTCACCCACGACCCGCGGTTCGAGCGGCTCGTCATCGGTCATGTCAATATCGAAAAGCTTTTCACTGGCTGCCGCTGGGCCGAAGGCCCAGCCTATTTCCCGGCCGGTCGCTACCTCGTCTGGTCCGACATTCCCAACAACCGGATGATGCGGTTTGACGAGACCGATGCATCGGTGTCGGTGTTCCGCTCGCCCAGCTTCAACTCCAACGGCAATACGACCGATCGCCAGGGACGGCTGGTCAGCTGCGAGCATTTCATGAGGCGCGTCACCCGCACCGAGCACGACGGCTCGGTCACCGTGCTGGCCGACCAGTTCGATGGCCGCCGGCTCAACTCGCCCAACGACGTCGTGGTCAAGTCCGACGACTCGATCTGGTTCTCCGATCCGACCTACGGCATCGACAGCGACTACGAGGGGCAGCAGAGCCCGTCCGAGATCGGCGCCAGCAACGTCTACCGGATCGACGGCAGCACCGGCGCCATCACGCGCGTCGTGTCCGACCGGGTGCAACCCAACGGACTGGCCTTCTCGCCCGACGAGACGCGGCTCTACGTCGCCGACACCGGCGCCACGCATGTCCCCGGGCTGCCCGCGACGATCTGGTCCTACAAGGTGGAGGGACAGCAGACGTCCGGAGACGCCACACTGTTCGCCACCTGTCAGGAGGGTCTCTACGACGGCTTCCGCTGCGACATCCACGGCAATATCTGGACGTCGGCAGGCCGCAGCGTGTTCTGTTACGCGCCTGATGGCACGCATATCGGCACGGTTCCGGTCGGTGAAATCGTCGCCAACGTGTGCTTCGGCGGCCCGCGCCGCAACCGGCTCTACATCTGCGGCCAGACTTCGCTCTACTCGATCTATCTCAACACGCGCGCGGCAGTTTAGGGAGTGCCGCGAAGCTCGGCGCAACCACACAAAAAAATATCGAAAACAACCCCATGCAAAGTAGCCGGTGGCGAACGGCGTGATGATTTACGATTTTGCGAAATCATTTGACACGTCGGGCAAATCAGGGGCATGATGCCATCATCGGGCCGTGGGATCAGACGTAGCTTGGGGTTGCAGGGAGAAGGCTGTTCTCCTCGCTGTTCAGGCTGTCCGCGACGGCTTGTGGCCGCCATTCGCGCGAGCGGTGTTACACGGCTACTCGCGCTGCATAGTGCGAGGCATCGTGTCTGCCGGCTTGATGCGCGTCGGCGTGCGGAGCGCTCGCGCGCTCTTTGATGTGGTCCGCAACAAACTCTGCATCTCGTCCGACGCCGACAAACCGGCCCGAGCCCCAGGTGTGGAGCCATGGCAATCCGATGACATAGGCGCCGTCGACCGACGTGATGCCTCGCTTGTGGGTTGGATAACCGGTGCCATCGAACATCGGCAGGTCGACCCACGACCAATCGGACCGGAAGCCGGTCGTCCAGATGATGCTGGTGATGCCGCTCTCTGCGAGATCGAGCTCCGTCGGCGCCGCAATGGGAGACCACACGGGTTCATAGTGAGGCGTCACAGGCGCCGCGATTTTATTCTTGGCGATGTGTTCGTCGATCAGTCGGCAGATGCCATTGTACACCCGATCGGCATTGTCGAGATTGGCCTGAAGATCATCGCCAAGCTGCAAGGATGTCCCGTGGCCGTCCCCGAGACGACCGTAGAGCTTCATACCCTCGAGGGCGAATTTGCGCAGGTCGATGTCGCGGCCCCCGTCCCGTCCGGTCAAATAGTGGTTGGCGTTCTTGCGAACCCCGTCTTTGAGCGAATGCTGATCGACCGGCAGGTTATACTGGCCGAGATCGTCAAGCCAGTCGACCGCATCGCGGCCGCGATAGAAGCGCGGGCATCGCGGCGCGCTGCCGACGGCCAGATGCACCTTGCGGCCGCCCAGATGCAGGTCTTCGGCGATCTGACAGCCCGATTGCCCGCTTCCCACCACGAGGATCTCGCCCGGTGGCAACTGAACCGGTTTGCGGTAGGCCGATGAATGGATCTGCGTGATAGCTGGATCGAGGCGCTGCGCAAACGGCGGCACTTTCGGGATGTGATAGCCGCTGACGGCCAGCACGACGTGGTCAGCGGCGATCTCGCCGGCGTTCGTCTCGAGCCTGAATCCGCGACCTGCCTGCCTCAGCCGCGTGACGGCGACACCTTCGCGGATCGGCGCACCGATGTGTTTCGCAAAATCCTCGATATAGGAGACGATCTCGTCGCGCAGCATGAAACCGTGCGGATCCTTGCCGGTGTAAGGAAAGCCGGGAAGCTGGCACTGCCAGTTCGGCGTCACGAGGCAGAACGCGTCCCAGCGCTGCGTCTTCCAGGAATGGGCGATGGTGTTCTTCTCCAACACGACATGCCCGATGCCGTGCTTCTTGAGCTGCGCGCTCATCGCAAGGCCGGCCTGGCCGCCGCCGATCACGACGACCGGATAGTGAGTATGAAGGTCAGACATGATCAGCTCCTGCTATTCTTCGAACGAGACGATGGTGACGGACGCTCCGGGCGTGGCCTCGAACCGGGTTGCCATTGCTTCGATGTGGGCCAGCTGCCCGAGCGCGCGCGAGCAGAGAAAGCCGTACCTCTCGCGGACGCGCTCAGCGCGATGGTCAGCGCGGTGCGGCTGCGCTCGCGGAATTCGGCGAGCGTATAGGTCGCGCCCGGGACGAAATGATCCTTGATGACGAGCGAGGGCGAATAGCAGGCCTCAATTCGCGCATCGGGCCAACGCACGTTGAAGTGCATCTCAGGCATAGTGCACCTCGCACATGTCCTGATAGGTCGGCACGTGAGCCTTGGCGGTACGGCTCCAGTCATGACGCCGGACGAGTCTGGTGCCGTTCGCGATCAGACGCGAGCGAAGGGGGTCCGTGAGCGCACTGAGGACAGCGTCCGCGATCGAGCCCGCGTGATGCGGATCGCACCAGGCGACGTCGTCGGGGCCAAGATATTCCGTGAATGGCTCAATGTGCGACACCACCGCCGGCACGCCGCTGGCCATCGCTTCCAGCACCGCCAGGCCAAAGCCTTCGCGCAAGGACGGAAACACCAACGCATCGGCAAGGCGATAGAGCGACGGCATTTCGGCATCCATCAAGGGGCCGGTCTCGATCACGGCGTCCGCCGGCAATCCGGCATCCCGCAGCCGTGACTTGAACTGTTGCCGGTAGAGGCCATGGTCGAGAAGCGAAGCGCCGCCCGCGATGACGACCTGCGCGGACCGGTGCACGGCGTGCACCTGCCGGAAGGCATCGAGAATGCCGAGCGTATTCTTGCGCTGCTCGACGCCGCCGATCGAGAGCAGGATCGGGGCTCCGCGAAGGCCGAGCCGGGCGCGCAGCACCTCGTCGGCGGATGCCGACGCGGCCGAATAGCACACCGTGTCGACACCGTTGCCGACCAGCGTCGCCGTACGGGACATCTCTGTCTTCAGTTGCTCCTGCCAAAATCGGCTGACGACGAACAGGCCGTCGGCGCGGACGATCGAGCGACGGTCGAGCTCGCAGAGCCGTTCGTCCCCGAACGCATCGATGTGATGGACCGTACGCACATAGCGCCGGATCAGGCCGCGCTGCTTCAGCGTCGCGAGCGCATTGCCGGAGATGCCGTCCTGGGCGTGGAAGACGTCATACTGCCGATGCGCCAAATCCTCGAAATGCCTGACATAGTCCGCAATGCGCGTTTCGACCATCGCAACGACGTCGCCCGAGACGGGCGATGCAGGCACTGAGCACGTCGAGGCGACGGTGCGGCGGAAGAAGCCTCTGCCTGTGGGGTCGGGTGCGTGCACGACCGGCCTATGGCCGAGCTGCGCCAGAGCGTCCGCAAGCGCGAGCGCGTGGACCACGCCACCCCGTGGATTGATCGAGTGCGTGAGGATCGCGATGCGAAGCTGGGACGAACCGCCACTCATGCCACGCTCCGTTGCGGGCTGCTCTGGCGAGGCGCACAGCCGATCAGCGGCTGCTCCGAAAAATCCCAGACCGTTGCGCGGCCGGAAGCCGTGTGAATGTCGACGGTCGCTCCAGCAGCAACCTCCCCGATGTCCGCTGCCGCGATGCCGCGTCGCTGAAAGCGCGAGATCGTCTCATCGACGTATTCGGGCTTCACCGACAGGAGATAGCCGAAGCTGGGGAACGTCAGCAGCCAGCGTTCGAGCGGTGCACCGGCGGGAATCGGAATCGCATCAACATCCAGCGTGATGGCGACCTGCGAGCACTCGGCGAGCATCGCCGCGGTCCCGACGATACCGCCCTGGCTGATGTCCTTGGCGGCGAGCGCGAGCCCGGACTCGGCGATGGACGGAAGGATTTCCAGATCGCCGCGGAGCCGCTCCGCGGGCGCGTCGGTCGCAGCTTCCCAATTCGCGAATGGCTCGCGATAACGGCCGCGCAGATCGATCGCCGCGATGAGCTTGTCACCGGCCCGAGCGTCGAAGCTGGTGAGAACCCTTTTGGCACGGCCGAGAATTGCGACGGCAAACTGACTTTGGCTGCTGCGCACATTGGTGTGCCCGCCGATGACGGGTACGCCAAAGGTTTTTGCGGCGGCCTTCAATCCTTCGAGAATGGGCGCTGCCTTGTCCGCACCATTGGACCAGATCGCGTTGACGATCGCGGTCGGCCGTCCGCCCATCGCGGCGACGTCGGAAATGTTGACCATGGCGCCGCACCAGCCGGCGAACCAGGGATCGGCGGCAACGAATTCGTTCATGAAGCCTTCGATGGCGAACAGAGTGTAGCCGTCGCCATCCGGGATGGCCGCACAGTCATCACCCACCGCGATGGCGTCGCTGCCCGACAGATCGAGCGCGGCCGCGACGGCCGCAATGTCGGCCTTCGCCGCGATGCCGCGACTTCGGCGGAGCCTTTCGGCAAGACTTTTGAGTGCGGCATCCGTCAGCATGATCAGGCCGCCAGTCTTGCAAGCGACAGGAAGCCGGTCTCGGGCGTCCGGAACGGCGGATAGTGATCGAGGTCGGCTTCCATCCGATGGTGCGGCCGGCCATGGAGCTCGAATTCGCCCAGCGAATGCCAGTGCATGTGCTGGAACAAAAGCGCGTTCTGGCTCTGCACATTCGCAAGGAAGCGCCGGCAGCCACGCGCGTGCGCAGAGGAGACGGCGAGCCGGATCAGGCCAGCCCCGACGGCACTGAGCCGGCGATAGTTCTTTTCGACGGCAAGCCGGGAGCCCCACCAGACATCCGCTTCGTGTTCGTCGGCGTGAATGCGCACGGTGCCGACGACATCATCCTCGACCACACCAAGCAGTGACACGGCGACGAGCGGAATGGCGACGTCGTCGACCGGGTCGCGATCATCGCCTGAAAAGACGTGCTGCTCTTCGCAGAAGACCTTGCGCCGCAAAGCGGTAGCGGCAGCGAGCTCCCAGGTTTCGGTTACGAACTTGACCTGGAATTCGGGTGCGATGAACGGTTTGAACGGCTCGAATATCATGCGCTTGCTCCGCGCTCATAGGTTGATAGTGCCGAGCAGGCTCCGCATTTGCCGCAGCCTGCCTTGATGTCGATTGCGCGCAAACCGCCCACGCGCAGCATTTCGGCGAGCGGGCGCAGGATCTCGTGCATGAACGCCGGAGACGGCGTCGGATGGCTCTCCAGCGGCGTGCCGGCGATCGGCACGAACGGGACGACGAAGGGATAGACGCCGATATCGATGAGCCGGCGCGATAGCGCGAGAATTTCAGAAGGCTCATCGCCAAGCCCGGCGAGGATGTAGGTCGAGACCTGGCCGCGCCCGAAGACCGGGACGGCAGCAGCGAAAGCGTCCATATAGGCCTCGATCGACACCTGCGCCTTGCCCGGCATGATCCTCTGGCGCACGTCAGGCCCGATGACTTCCAGATGCATGCCGAGCGCGTCGACGCCTGCATCCTTCATGCGCTGGAACCAGGCGATATCATCCGGCGGCTCGCATTGCGCCTGGATCGGCAGGTCAACGGCGGCTTTTATGGCCTGCGCACTTTCCGCAAGGATGCCGGCGCCGCGGTCGGACGTATGTGGCGTACCCGTCGTCATGACCATGTGGCGAACACCGTCGAGCTCGACAGCCACCTTTGCGACTTCTGCAAGCTGCGCCGGTGTCTTGCGCTCGACCGTGCGTCCCGCCGCGAGCGACTGGCCGATGGCGCAGAACTGGCAGGTCTTGGTGCGACTCTGGTAACGAATGCAGGTTTGCAGCACGGTCGTGGCGAGCACGTCGCGCCCGTGCAGCGTCGCGATCTTCCAGAAGGGAATGCCGTCCTCGGTCACGCGGTCGTAGAATTTTGGCCGCAGCGGAAACGAGACGTCTGCGAGCGCCACGCCGTCGCGCGAGATGCGGCTGCGCCCGGCCTCGTCCGGCCGCTCGACGAGATAGGGACTCTCGAAGGCCGGCGCATTGTGGACCGGAATCATCACGGTCGCGCCGTCGATCGTGAACGGCGTATGGTCCGACGGCCCGGCACCGCCGCGGCGGCCGGTGGCCCCGGTCTTGGGATCAGCGAGCCGGACTCCGAAGGACTGCAATTCGTTGATCAGCTGCTCGGTCGGGATCGCCTTGGGTTGCGGCATCTGCGGTCTCATCTGATTGGTCTCCCGGAATGGGCATGAGGCGGTTCGGGTGAAGGCCGTGCATGGGGCGCGCGGGGCGGTCGTTCAGCACCAGCGACAAAAGCTCCGGCCGGGCGTAGTGCCCGACCGAGTCCATCATCCGTTTGCGCTTGGTGATCAGCGCGAGATCGAGATCGGCGACGAGGATCCCCTCGCCGCTGGTTAGCGGCGGCACCAGATGATTGCCTTCCGGCGATACGATCGCGGTCATGCAGCCGCCGCGGAGGCCTTTGCGCAGGCCTTCCTCGGGCGAGATTTTCGCAATCTGCTCCTCGGTCAGCCATCCGGTGGCGTTGACGACGAAGCATCCGCTTTCCAGCGCGTGATGCCGGATTGTCACCTCGATCTGGTCGGCAAAGACCTGACCGACCAGCGATCCCGGAAACTGCGCGGCGTGGATTTCTTCATGCTGGGCCATCAGCGCGTAGCGGGCCAGCGGATTATAGTGCTCCCAGCAGGCCAGCGCGCCGACACGGCCAACCGCAGTCTCGATCACCTTCAACCCCGCGCCATCGCCCTGCCCCCAGATCATGCGCTCGTGGAACGTCGGGGTGATCTTGCGGCGCTTGAGCAGCAGGGCGCCGTTCGCATCGAACACGAGCTGGGTGTTGTAGAGCGAACCGTGATCGCGCTCGTTGACGCCGAGCACCACCACCATGCCGTGACGCCTGGCCGCCTGTCCCACCGCATCCGTGACGGGACCGGGCACGACGACGGCGTTGTCGTAGAGCTGGATATGCTCGGCGCCGCTCAGGACCGGCGGACGAACGAAGGAGAAATACGGGTACCAGGGAACGAACGTCTCCGGAAAAACGGCGAACTCGACTCCTTTGCCGGCGGCCTCTGCGATGGCGGCCAGAATCCGGTCAACCGTTCCGGTCGGCGTGTCCAGATCCGGCGCGATCTGAATCGCGCCAGCTCGGACCGTACGTTTCGCTGTCACTGTGCTTCCTCCCTCGTCCGTCGTGTGGGCCAACCGAGGTCAGACGGTCCAGGTGTGGATCATGAACGCGTCGTCCCTGCGATGAAGCAGGATGAGATCGAGCACATCGAGCGGATTGATCGGACGGATGCCGGGAATGAGCGACGGCTCGCCATGGCCGTAAAGCGCTTGCAGCGCGAACCGGCAGGCATAGACCTTGCCGCCTTCATCCATGAACTTTGCAAGCTGATTGTTGAAGTTCTGCGCGCCGGGAAACGCTTCGTCACCGATCTTCGGGAAGCCACGCTGAATGCCGAGCGTGACGCCGGGACCATAAAGCAGAACCGAGGTCTCGAAGCCCTTCCGCTTCAGGCGCAGCGCCTGGAGAATGTTGACGAGACCGATGGAGCCCTCGAACGCGACGGTGTGGAAGGTGACCAGCGCCTTCTCACCCGGCTTTGCTTTGATGTCCTCGAAAACCTTCTCTTCGTAATCGACAAGAAAGTCGCCCTTCTGTCGCGCGGGCATGTTCACTGCTGGCATAGACACCTCCTGTTCACGTCCGGGCCTCCCGGATCGAGATCAGGTTTTTGCAATCAATGTGCCAAGCGACGTTCTGCATTACAAATCATCACAACATACAATTTGCATCCAATTATGCAGTCATGGTTGACTGGAGACCTGACTGGATTTGGATATGCCTCCACTGCGCGTGAAAAAACTGCCTGAAAAATGCTGTGCAGCGCGCTTGATCGTTGTGCAATCCATTCCGCGGAGCGGAGACCTCAGGCGATGCGGAGGTGCGACGCAATTGCGTTGAAACTTGCAACAATATACAGTCAATTCTACTGACGTAATCTCCTGGGACTGAACGCAATGGCCGATTGGCGACCCGATCTATCGAACAGCGACAAGCCTCGCTATCTCGCAATCGCAGACGCAATCGCCGATGATATTGCCGCCGGACGGCTTGTGATCGGTGACCGTTTGCCGCCGCAACGAAAATTGGCGAAGCGCCTCGATGTTGATTTCACCACCGTTGCGCGCGGCTATGTCGAAGCCCAGAAGCGCGGGCTGATCGAATCGAAGGTCGGACAGGGAACCTTCGTTCGCGACAAGCCGCGACCGCGGCGCTCGGCGGCGACGAGCTTCCCGCCCCGTCCGGTCGACCTGTCGATGAACCTGCCCCCCGAGCCCGATGATCCCGAATTGATCGAGCGCATGCAGGCCGGCGCCGAATATGTGCTGCGCGACATCGTACCGCTCCTACGCTATCAGGGTTTTGGCGGCACGCAGGCCGACAAGGATGCCGCATCGAGCTGGCTCGGCCGCCGTGCGCTAGTGCCGGCACAGAGCCGCATCTTCGTCTCGCCGGGGGCGCATCCGGCGCTGCTCGGCATCCTCTCGATCCTTGCGAAAGCGGGCGAGGTGGTGCTGTGCGAGGCCATCACCTATCCCGGCATCAGGTCCATCGCCGCGCAGCTCGGCATCACCCTCGTCGGCCTGCCGATGGACGCTGACGGCATCGATCCGGAGGTGCTGACTAACGCGTGCAAGAAACTGAAGCCCAAGGCCATCTACCTCAATCCGACGCTGCAGAATCCTACGACCCTGACGATTCCTGATCCGCGGCGGCGCGAGATCGTGGCGATCGCGCGGCGATTCAAGCTGCCGATCATCGAGGATGATGCCTATGGCTTCATTCCCGAGCACGGCCACGGCCACGCGCCTTTTGCCGCGATCGCGCCCGATCTGACCTGGCACGTCGCGGGACTGGCGAAATGCATCGGAGCGGGCTTGCGAGCCGCCTACGTCGTCGTGCCCGATACGCGCTCGGCCTGGCCGTTTGCCTCTGCGCTGAGATCGGCGACCGTGATGGCATCGCCGCTGACCGTGGCGATCGCCACGCGGTGGATCGAGGACGGCACCGCGGACACGATGTTGCGCTTCATCCGCGCCGAGACCTCGGCG
This sequence comes from Bradyrhizobium sp. UFLA05-89, assembly GCF_059803475.1. Classification (NCBI taxonomy): domain Bacteria; kingdom Pseudomonadati; phylum Pseudomonadota; class Alphaproteobacteria; order Hyphomicrobiales; family Nitrobacteraceae; genus Bradyrhizobium; species Bradyrhizobium sp. UFLA05-89. Next base: position 29,791 of record NZ_JBANBA010000055.1, read on the forward strand.
CGACAGAAGCTCGCCGCCGAAATCCTGCCCAAGGGGTCCTATCGTGGCGATCCCCTAAGCTTCAACCTGTGGGTTGCGCTGCCCGAACCATGGAATCGGTCGGCTTTCGTGGAGCATATGCGGCAGACCGGCATCGGTGTCGTCGCAAGCGATGCCTTCATCGTGAGCGATCCGCCTCCCGAGGCCGTGAGAATATGCATCGGCGGTCCCGCGACCCGGGCCCAGATCAGGGTCGCACTCGAGTACACCGCTCATGCGCTCGTCGAAACGCCGGCTCTGGCGTCGTCGTTTCTCTGATCCGAGACTAGCTCGTAACCCGTTCGCCGCGCCCATAGACCAGCAGCATGAAGATGATGACGAGGCCATAGATCACCTGCCGGCCGGCCTCGGGCATGTCCATGATCGAAAGCACGCTGTTGAGCAGCACGATCAGCACGACGCCGATCAGCGTGCCGAGATAGCGGCCGCGGCCGCCCAAAATGTTGGTGCCGCCGATCACCACCGCCGCGATCGCCGGCAATAGATAGGCATCGCCCATGCCCTGATAGGCTTTCGTGGAATAGCCAGCGAGCAGCACACCGGCGAGCGCAGCCGCACCGCCGCAGATGACGAAGCAGATCACGGTGACGCGGCGCGTGTCGACGCCGGCCAGGTATGCGGCCGCTTCCTTGTTGCCGATGGCATAGATGTAGCGGCCGAGCGCGGTGCGCTGGAGCATGATTGCGACCAGCACGGAAACCGCGGCCCAAACGAACAGGGCGTTGGGAATCCCGAGCGTGCGGTCGGCGGCGAGCGACCGCATCAAATCGGTGGCGGCCGTCTGCGGCGCGTAGCCGCCGGTATGGGCAACCATCAGGCCGCGCATCACCGCATTGACACCGAGCGTGAAGATCATCGAGGGCACGCGCAAGTAAGCAACGCCGATGCCGTTGACGAGCCCGACCAGAAGCCCGATCCCGAGCCCGACGGGAATGGCGAGCGGTCCGCCGATCGACGTCGCCATCATGGCGGCGGCTGCCAGCGTCCATGGCACCGACAGGTCGATCTGGGCGATCAGGATCACGATCATCATGCCGGCCGCCACGATGCCGAGGAAGGCACCGATCTGGAGCTGCTGCAACAGATAGGTCGGCGACAGCAGCGGCGCGCTGCCGAAACGGGCAAACGTATAGACGGTCCCCGCCACGAGGATGACGAGGATGAACAGCGCCGCAATCAGGATCGGGCGGTCGTCGCGCGAGAGGCTGAGAGAGGCCGACGTCATCGAAAGAGCTCCAGCGTGTTCCTGACGCGCAAGACGCCGAGCGCGCCGATGCTCACCGCCGCCAGCAGGATCAGGCCCTCGAACAGCGGTTGCAGCAGGGGCGCGATGTCGAAGATGCGAAACAAGAAGGAGATCACGCGCAGGATCATCGCCCCGAAGATCGAGCCGATCGCGCTGCCGGTGCCGCCGAGTAGCGAGGTGCCGCCGATCACGACGGAGGCGATGGAGTTGAGCGTATAGGCGCCGGCCTGCGGGATGTCGGCATTGCCCGAGGAGGTCTGGATCGCCAGGAAAAGACCGCCGCAGCCGGCGAAGAAGCCGGCGAGCGTGAAGGCCGCGATCTTGGCGCGGTCGATCGGCAGTCCTGACATGTAGGCTGCGCCTTCGGCCGAGCCGACCGCATAAACGGCGCGGCCGAGAACGGAGCGGCGGAACGGCACCCAGACGAGGAGCGCGATCAGGACGAGCAGCACGAACGGCACCGGAATCCACGCCACCGGCGCAAACCAGCTTGCGGCACCATCGTCGAAGATATGCACGGTCGCGGCGAAATCGCCGAGCGAATTGGTCAGCGCCCAGTTGAGATCCTCGTCGATCTTGCCGCCCGGCGTCGGCCGCAGGAACAGCGCGATGCCGATATAGACCGCACCGGTCGCGAGCGTGGCGATGATCGGCTGGATGCGTCCATAAACGACGACGCAGCCGTTGACGAAACCGGCCAGCGCGCCGATGGCGAGGCACACGACGATCCCGAGCAGGATGCCGCTGATGCCTCCGGGAAATGTGCCGAGGAAGAGATGCAGGCCGAAGATATCCAGATGCAGCGGCGTGCCTCCCGCCGTGCCCGTGAGCAGATAGCTCGCGAAGCATCCCACCATGGTCATGACGGCGCCGACCGAGAGATCGAGCCCCGACGCCAGCACGGGGACGGTCTGGGCCATGGCCAGCATGGCGAGCGCAAAGATCTCGTCGCCGTTCTGCACCAGCACGGCCGAGGAGAAGCCCTTGGGGTGCGCAAGGTTGTAGAGGACATAGAGGACGCAGAACAACAGGACAGCGGTGACGATGCCGACGTTCTGACGGGCGCGGATGGCAACATCGTCAAGCATGGACGGCCCCAGTGCCAGCCGGCGCTGCGGCGTCGATGTTCAACGCGCTCGCTATGATATTCGTCTCGGTGAGCTCGCTGCCCTCGAGCTCGCGCACGATACGGCCGTCATACATGATCGCCACCCTGTCGCAACAGCCGATCAGCTCGTCATAGTCGGTCGAGTAGAACAGGATGGCGGCGCCCTGGTCGGCGAGCTCGCGCATCAACCGGTAGAGCTCCTGCTTGGTGCCGACGTCGATGCCGCGGGTGGGATCGTTGAGCAGGATGATGCGCGGCTCGGTCATCAGCCACTTGGCGAGCACCACCTTCTGCTGGTTTCCGCCAGAAAGCGTCGAGACCGCATCGCCGGGCGCGCCGATCTTGATCTGGAGCCGCGCGATGGCGCGCTTGACAGCTTCGTTCTCCTTGGCACGGTCGACCAGAGGCCCGGTCGAGATTGCGTCGAGCGAGGCGACCACCAGATTGTCTGATATCGACATCGGCAGCATCAGGCCTTCGGTCTTGCGATCCTCGGGCACCAGCGCGATGCCGACCGACTTCGCAGCCGCGGGTGAGCCCGGCCGCACCTCGCGGTCTTCGACCGTGATGCGCCCGGAAATGCCGCGCAGCACGCCGAACAATGCGAGCAGCAGGGATTTCTGGCCCTGGCCGTCGAGGCCGCCGAGACCGACGATCTCGCCGGCGCCGACGCGCAGCGAGATGCGATCGAGACGACCTTCCCAGGACAGGTTGTCGAGCGCCAGCATCGGCTTCACCGAGGTACGGGCCGGCTTGGCAGGATATTGAGTCGCGATGTCGCGACCGATCATGAGCTGAACGATCTCAGCGGTCGAGCGCCTGCCCTTGTCGAAGGTTTCGATATGGCGTCCGTTGCGAAACACCGAGGCACGGTCGGCGAGCGCCTCGACCTCGTGCATGCGATGCGAGATGTAGAGAATGGCAACGCCCTCGGACTTGAGCCGCGCCAGCATCGCATAGACCTTCTCGACGTCGGCGCTGGTGAGAGCCGAGGTCGCCTCGTCCAGGATCAAAAGCTGCGGCTTCTTGCCGAGTGCCTTGGCGATCTCGACGATCTGACGGCGCGACAGCGGCAGGTCACGGACGCGCATCAAGGGGTTGACGTCCTCGCACCCGATCTCGGCCAGCAGCTCCTCGGCGCGGCGGCGCTGCGCCCGCGCGTCGATCAGGCCGAACCGGCGCGGCGGCGAGGCGATCGAGATGTTGTCCGCGACCGAGAGGTCGGGCATCAGCGACAGTTCCTGGAAGATGCAGACCACACCGGCGGCATTGGCAGCCGACGGCGTCGCGAAGCTCACGTCATGTCCGGCGAGGCGCATGCGGCCGCTGTCAGGCTGCACCACACCGGCGATGATCTTGATCAGCGTCGATTTGCCGGCGCCGTTCTCACCCAGCACGGCGTGGATCTTACCGCGTTCACAGGCGAAGTCGACGCCCTCCAGCGCCCGCACGCCGGCGTAGCGTTTGGAAATGCCGGACAGTTCGAGAAAGGCCGCTTGCGACGGGACCGCATCCGACATGGCGCGTGCTCACACAGCCGCGGCCCGGCCGAGGCCGGGCCGCAAGCAAGGCATCTCCAACTCGGTCACTGGGTGTTCTTTTCGCTTTGCGACATGATCTCCGGCGCGGTGAAATTCACGCCGCAGGGCGTGAACTGGTTCGGCGCGAAGAAGTTCGCGTTGAGCTCGGGCCAGTAGTTGGTGCCGGGCTTGAGATCCTTGTAGGTCGCGACCGGAATCGGGATCGAGATCAGTTGCGGCATGGGATTGCCCTGAAGTGCCGAGATCGCCGCCTTCATGGCGATGGCGACCAGCGCCGGCGACTGACCATAGGACATGCCCTTGAGGCCATCCTTGGCGTGGTCGGCGATCTGCTTGCGAAACTCGTTCTCGCCCTCGCCCGACATCGGCACGAAGGGATGCTTGGCCGACATCATCGCCTGCACAGTACCGTCGGAGCCGCCTTGCGTGAACACGCCGTCGAAATGGCCGTGCACTGCAAGCGCGTCCGCCGTCACCTTCTGCGAGGTGCCGGTATCCCAATTGCCGACCACTTCGGTGATCTTGAAGCTGTTGCCGGGCGCTTCCATCACCTCGCGGAAGCCAATATGGCGGTCACGGTCGACCGAATTGCCGGGCAGGCCACGGACCTCCAGGATGTCGCCGGACTTCTTGCCGCTTTCATCCATGATCCATTTCGCCGACATACGGCCCATTTCCTTCTGGTCCTCGTTGACCATCATCACCTTGTCGGTGTCGAGAATGTTGTCGAAGGGGACGACCACCACGTTGTTCTTGTCGGCGAGACGGATGATGCGGTCGAAGCCGTCGGGCGCCACCGCGATGGTGACGATGCCGTCAAAGCCCTGATTGATGAAGTCCTCCATCGCGCCGAGTTGCGCTGCAACATCGGTGCCGGTCGAGACCACCTTGAATTCCTTGATGTTCTCCTTGATGCCGGGCTGTTCGGCAAAAGCCTTCGCCGTCTTCACCATCTGGATGCGCCAGGTGTTGCCGACGAAGCCGTTGACGAGGGCGATCTTGTAGGGCCCCGGCTTCTTATCCCACTGGAAGAACTTGGTCTGGCTGGACCAAGGCTTGAAACATCCTGGATCGGCGCCCGGACCGGACACGACCTTGGGACCTGCCAAAGCACTGACCGGGGATAGCAGGAGACCGGCGCAAGCCAGCCCTGCAAGACGATGCGTCCATTCCATGTCCCTTCTCCTTGAGCGTTTTGCGTTTCCAACCCTTAAAGTGGCCGACGGGCCATGCTGGGAATTGGGCTTCCCATGCAATTTGCCCGGCTAGGATGGCATGCAATCTGCGATGCGCACAAGCCGAAGGCCCATCGTCGCCCTCGGCTCGCGCCGAACAAGCCAGCAAAAATCCATCACAAAAACGGGAGGCAATGCGGCCTCGTGCAGCGCGCGTGAGGACGCACCGATAGCGGCGCAAAAAAGAATGATACTCAGGGGAAAATGCACGTGGCGCCGTCGGCCTGCTGATCGGCCATGTCCACCCGCCTCGATCTGGTCAGGCGGGGCTGCTTGACGGCCTTAAGCGAACCCGAGCGATTGCGTGCCGATCATCCCGGCGAGTACGACCTGCACAATCGCGCTGAGCTTGTAGACGAGAGCAGGACGCCCGATTCCGTCACACCCGCGGCCGAGCGAGACGCCGAGCGCAATCCAGGCCGCGCCGATCGTGACGATCTGGGCCGCCAGCAAGACGAGCCATGGCATGAGATCAAAAGCGCCGAGCTCGAGCGGCAGCAGGGTGGACGCAAAGATGATCGCCTTGGGATTGAGCAGGGTCGTGATCAGCACGCGCTGAAACGTCACCGGCGCACGGCCGCCGCTGTCATCGGTGCCGTGACGCCACAGCAGCACGGCAAGATGAATCAGATAGAGCGCGACCACGATGCGCAACATGGTGCCGAGCATCGGCACCGCGATCATCAGCGGGCCCAGCAGCGCGCGCAGTGCCAGGATCGCCAGCAGGTAACCCGCGAGTTCGGCCACCAACAGATGAAGCGAGCGCGACCAGCCAACCGACGCACCGGAGGTGGCGAGCAGCGTGTTGGTCGGGCCAGGAATTGCCAGCAGCGAGACTGTGGCAGCAACGAAGGGGACGACATCCATGGCGCCTTGTTAATTGGGCTGGCGAATGGGCACCTTGATCTCGATCATGACCGCCGGCAGGTCCGAATTGCCTAGTGCGGCGCATGTTGACTTTCCACCATCCCCTCCAAATACTCGGCAAAAACAAGCATAAAGCCGCTCAAACGACGGTTCGAAGGGAGGATAGGATGCCGACTTCACGCAGGACGCTGCTGAAGACCTCGGCGGCTGCCGCCGCCGCACTCAGCCTCGATTGGAGACGCGCCCAAGCACAAGCTGAAACTTTGCGCATCGGTGTGATCTACGATCTGACTGGCCCGTTTGCGGCGGGCGGCTCGGTTGCGTCCTCGATCGGGGCACAGATCGCGATCGACCTCGTCAACGAGAAGGGCGGGATCGGCGGCAAGACCAAGATCGTCCCTGTGGCCGCGGACTCCCAGAGCAAGCCCGACGTCGCGATCAACGAGGCCACACGCCTGATCGACCAGGAGAAGGTCGACATCCTCATCGGAGTCTATGCAAGTGCACACGCGGTGCCGCTCGCCGCAAAGGTCGAGCAGCAGAAGAAGATCCTCTGGATCACGACCGCGGTCTCGACCGCCGTGTTCAAGGACAAGAACCTGCAATACGTTTTCCGCGCGCAGATTCACTCCGACCAGTATGGCCAGGCCTTCGCGGGTTTCCTCGCCGAGCATGCAAAAGGCAAGCTCGGCATGGATCCGAAGGACGTCAAGGTCGCGCTGATCCACGAGGACGGCCCCTATGGAGTGGGCGTGGCCGCCGCCGACGAGACCTATGCCAAGGAAGCCGGGATGTCGGTGGTGCTGCGCGAGGGCTATTCGGCCTCGGCGCCGGACCTCTCGGTGCTCGTGACGAAGATCAAGCGCGCCAAGGCCGACGTGATCTCGCATGCCGGATACAATCCCGACATCACGCTGTTCCTGCGCCAGGCGCGCGAGAGCGGGCTGCGCTTCAAGATGCTGTTCGGCGCCGGAGCCGGCTACAGCCAGCTCGACAAGTTGCGCACGACGTTTGGTGCGGACATCGACAATTTTTGCAACATCGACCCGGTGCCCGCGCAGTTGCTCGATCCGTCGAAGCTCGCCCCCGGCATGGGCGATCTCATCAAGACCATGGTTTCGCGCTATCAGGCGAAGACCGGCGCGACCGACGTGCCGCCGCACTGCTCGATGGGTTTCAACCAGACCTGGGTGCTGCTCAACAACGTGCTGCCGGTGGCGAAGGAAAAATACGGCAGCTTCGAGCCCGATGCGATCCGCAAGGCCGCGCTCGACGTCGACATCCCCGCGGGCGGCACCATCCAGGGCTATGGCGTGAAATTCTTTCCGCCGGGCACGCCGCTCTCCGGCCAGAACGAGCGTTCGACACCGGTCGTGATGCAAAATGCCGGCGAGCACATCTCGGTGGTGTGGCCGACGAGCATCAGAACGCAGGACCCGGTCTTCCCGCTGCCGAAGGGTTCGACCTACGCGGCATCGTGAATTGACCGCAACGCTGCACTCGCTCGCTCGCTTGCGGAGAGGATTGGGGAGTCTCCACGGGGACGGTGACAGTTGGATTCGCGGAGAGTCCCCCTCACCCGGATCGCATCTTTCGATGCGATCCAAACCGCTCCCCGCAAGCCGGGTGAGGTGACATTGCGGCGCCGCCAGAGCATCACAACACCACCCGCCTGCCCTCCTCCGCCGCCCAGTAGCCGGCGTAGTTCACCTTGATCGTCTCATAGGCGAGCGCGAGATCCGACAGCGGCTGGCGACCGGTCGCCACGCACTCCATGAAGTCCTGGATCTCCTGCAAATAGCCGCGCGTCCATTCCTCTTCGAGGCAGACATATTGCCAGCCGGTCTTGCGGTCGACCTTTTCGGTGATGTAGACGGAGGCGAGCTTCTCCTCGCTGGTCTGGTAGCTCATCAGATGCGTGTTCGGCGTGATGTTGGCGAACAGCGAGCCGCCGCTGGTGTAGGTCTCGATCAGGTTGCGCACGCCGCCCATGATCATGTCGCCGGAAAACACCGTCGCCTTGGTGCCGTCGGAGAAGGTGATGGTGAGCGTGCCCCAGTCCTCGACATCGACCGGATTGGCCTTGAGGTAGGTGCGCTCCTCCGACCTGAGACCGGCGGTGACGTTACCGACGTCGCAGGTGACGCTCGCGACACGTATCGTCTCGCCACGCGCCTTTGCCTCGACCTGCTTCAGGTACAGCACAGCGGAAAGCGGATGGCAGCCCATGCGGATCAGCGAGCCGCCGCCGGTCATGGCCCATTGCGCGGCGTGCGCGGCATGCGAGCCGGAATGGCTCTCCTCGCCTTTCATGAACAGGATCTTGTCCTTCGTCGCCCTGATGATCTCCGCGATCTTGGTCACCGCCGGCGCGTAGACCCAGTCCTCGGCATACATGAAGAGCTTGCCGGTTTGCTGTATCGCGTCGCGCGTGGCCTCCATCTCCTCCAGCACGCGCTCGTACATCAATGCCTTCGGCACGTGCTTCCCGATCGGCGGCCTGTCGCCCTCGCGGCCGAAATAGCCGGCAAAGGGTTTTTCGCAGATCACATGCTTGCCGGCTTGCATGGCCGCAACGATCATCGTCGCGTGCAGATTGGGCGGCGTGCAGATGTCGACGACGTCGATATCGGCATCTGCAATCAGGTCGGAGAAGCGGCGATAGCTGCGCGGAATCTGGTGACGGCGGGCGAATTCGACGACGTGGTCACCGCGCGCGGCAACAGCCACAACCTCGACATCCACGCCATAGACGCGCCGCAACGCATACATGTGCAGCTCCGACACGAAGCCGCAGCCTACGAGCCCCACCCTGATCTTCGCCATTGCGCCCCCCCTCGGCATGTGTTTGGGCGGCATTATAGCGAGCTTGTGGGCAGACGTATGCCTATTGCACTGAGACCCGCACCACACCTGCGCTCATCATACCGAGCGCGCGAGCGGCAGGGACGGAGAGATCGACGATGCGGCCACGGATGAACGGACCGCGATCGTTGACGCGGCATTGGATAGAGCGCGCGCCATAGGACACCGTGAGCATGCTGCCGAACGGCCGCGTCCGGTGGGCACAGGTCAACTCGCCGTTCCTGGCGGCTTTTCCGTATCCGTAATATGAGGCAAGTCCGTTTTCGGCATGCGCTAGAGAAAAGGTAGCAAGACAGAACAATAAAATCGTCAGCGCTCGCACGGCACCCCTCCGGGTTGGCCCTGCCCGGCGCTGCAAACGTGAATCTGTTCCCTGAAGTTCCAGGACTACTGCCGGTGCAAGACCGACAGTGTCATCACACATTGTTACATTTTGTGAAAAACCAGCGTGCGCAGCTCGATGCTTTCGCGCGGGGGCGCATCGGCCGGCGTGGTCGGATCGACGAAGGCGGTGTGCGGCCCGAAGCGGGTTCGGCCGTTGGTCTCGGAATCATAGCACTTCAAGAGCAGCGCTTCGTCTGGCGTCATCTCCGGGAAATAGAACCAGCGATGGTTCGGATTGTACTTCACCGAATAGGTTTCACCGCGGCGGTTGGGATAGATCAGGTCGGAGGCGACGAGATCGTCGGGCGCAACGGTCGTGCCGTCGGCCATTGCGAGCGGAGAATCGCGCAAGGGACCACGGATCGGCCGCCAGAGATTGATGACCTGCACGCGGCCCTTGAGAAGCTCCTCGGCCTCTTCCGGCAGATGCTCGCGCACACGGTTGGCGCCCGAGGTGATGGTCTGGTCGACATGGACGCGCGTTGCGGGCTGGCGCGGACCTGCACCGCGGATATCGGCGGCGCCATCGATACGCTTGCGCACGGTGTGATCGAAGATGACGACGCGATCGGCCTTCAGCGTCGCGCGGAGAAAAGCTTCGACGGCGGGATAGTAGATCGTCCTCACCTCTTCGTCGTTGTAAAAATCCTTCACGCGCGTCGGATGCCGCACCAGCGCAAAGCCTTCGCGGTCGAGCGAGAAGTTGTCCGCGATCAGACGCCCGTCGAAGATCGGAACCTGATGCGGCTCAGGCAGTGAGGTGGTTTTAGGCTCGCCAGGAGGCGGATCAAACGCGTAGGTGCGGGGTTTGCCGGATGTGGGCGCGAGATAGTTGAGCTCGGCTGTGACGAAGGGAAGCGATTCGATTTTTGTTTCTTGCAGGCCCATGGCCGGTCTCCCGATGTGGTCGTCTGGTTGATTTTTGATGGGAGCTATCGTGCGGCAAGGGGCACGGAGCAAATAGCAATGCAGCTGTTACCGGGAATGCAGAACGCAGAAGGAATATTTCGACAATGGCAGCCGAGACGGAAACCTCGTTCTCACCTCACGAATGCTTGAGTATTTGTGACGTCTCGTACCCCGGATGCAGCGCATCACGCAGTGGCGCGCTGCTCAGCCGGGGCCCATGTTGCCGAGAGCGCTCCGTGCGGCGTGGGTCCCGGCTCTGCGGCGCAGCGCTGCGCGCTGCACCGCGTCCGGGACACGAGAAACAGCCTACAATCCCGCTTTCGCGATCGCGTCCGAGAAGCTGCGATCGACGATCTCCGCCGCGTCGAGCTTCTGCTTGATCAGGCCCCAGCGGAAATAGAGATCGATCGTGCCCTGCTCATCCGTGACCATGCTGTCGTCGATCGGCGTGACGCGGATTTTTGCGCGCGAGAGCCAGTTGAGCGGCACCGCGGTCGGGATGTTCATCAGTTTGCCCCAGGTCTCGGCATAGCTGTTCACGTTGTTGATCGACCAGGCGCGCGCGGCGGTGAGTCGACGGATGAAATCCGTCAGCTCGGCCCGCTTGTCGCGGATTGCCTCGGGCCGCGCGACCTGGAAGCTGAGGCCTGGCGTCAGGCCTTCGGAAGTGATGACATGACGCGACTTGAACAGCACCTCCTCCTGGCTGATATAGGGCTCCCAGGTCGACCATGCATCGACTGAGCCTTGCGTGTAGGCGATCTTCGCATCCGACGGCGCGAGGAACGTGATCTGCACGTCGGTTGCGCTCCAGCCGCGCTTCTCCAACGCCGCCAGGATGAGCTGATGGCCGATCGAGCCACGGCCGGTTGCGATCTTCTTGCCACGCAGATCGTCAAAGCTCTTGATCGGCGAGTTCTCGGGCACGAGGATTGCAAGGCTCTCGCCGGTCTGCCGGTTCGCCGCGATCGCCTTCACCGGCGCGCCGGAGGCTGCCGCGAAGGTGAAGGGCGCATCGCCGACAAGCCCGGTCTCGATCGCGCCGGCGCTCAGCGCCTCGAGCAGCGGCGCCGCCGCCGGAAACTCCTTCCACTCGATCTTGTACGGGACATCGTTGAGCTGGCCTGCCGCTTCCATCACGGCCCGCGCATTGCCCTTCTGGTCACCGACGCGCAAGGTTGTTTGCGCTGCTGCGAGGTCGAACGAACCGAACAGCAGCGCGCCGGCGAGCATCAGCCTGATCATTCCGCCGCCTCGCCGCGGGCGACCTGACGCTTGGCGATGAGCTCACGCGTAAGCGGGATCAGTTCGCGGCCGTATTCGATGGCATCGATCAGCGGATCGAAGCCGCGGATCAGGAAGTGCGAAATGCCGAGGTCGTAGTAGTCGCCGAAGGCTTCGGCGACCTGCTCGGGCGTACCGACCAGCGCTGTGGTGTTGCTGTTGGCGCCCGTCAGCTTTGCGATCTCGGTCCACAGACGCTTGTCGATGCGGCTGCCCTGGTCGGCGAGCGCGAGCAGGCGCCGTGCACCGGCGGTAGCATGACCGTCGGCCGGCTTGCGGTAACCGGTCTTGTCCTGAAGCTCGCTCGCACGCGCCAGAATCGCTTCCGCCTTTTCCCAAGCCTGCTTTTCGGTCAGGGCGATGATCGGCCGGACGGAGAGGCTGAAGCGCGGCGTCGGCCGGCCGTGCCTTACCGCCGCGTTGTGGACGCGTGAGGTGACGTCACGCACCTGCGCATAGGATTCGCCCCACAGCGCGAAGGTGTCGGCGTGCTTGCCCGCGACGTCGACGGCGGCATCGGAAGCGCCGCCGAAATAGATGCGAATTCCGCCCGGATTGTACGGCTTCACCTGCGCAAATCCGTTTTCGACCTGGTAGTGCCTGCCCTTGTAGGTGAAGGGCTTGTCACTGGTCCATTCCAGCCTCACGATGTCCAGGAATTCGCTGGTGCGGGCGTAACGCTCGTCCTTGTCGTCGAGCGTGTTGCCGTCCTGCCGCAGCTCGGTGGCATTGCCGCCGGTGATGACGTGCAGCGCGACGCGGCCGCGCGAGAGCTGATCGAGCACCGCGAACTGGCGCGCCAGCAGCGTCGGCGCGGTGAAGCCGGGACGCTGCGCGATCAGTACATTGAGGCGATTGGTGACGTTCAGCACGTGCTGGGCCACCTGAAGGGCGTCCGGGCTCGTCGAATTGAACGCGAGCAACGCGCGATCGAAACCGGCATTTTCGTGCGCCTTGGCAACCGCCTCGATATGGGTGGGGTTCAGGACCGGCCCCTCGCGGACGACGGTCTCGGACGAATTGTTGTTGCTGATGAAGCCGATGAACTCGATCGACATTGATCTCGTCTCCTGTGTGATTTTCAAAGTCCCAGCGCGGCACGGCCAAGGCCAATGCGCGTCGAATCGTCCTGCGGCGTGTGCACGCGGCCGCACAGCACGTCGCGATAGTGCCGCTCCAGCGGGTTGGTGCGGCTAAGCCCGTGATTGCCGGTGAGTGAGAGCGCATCCTCGACCACCGCGACCGCATTGTTGGTCACGGTGAGCTTGATCGCGTTGGACTCCGATGCCGACAGCTCGACACCGTCATCGAAGTCGCCGGCGAACGAATTGATCAGCCGGGCATTGACGGCGAGCCGGGCTTCGATGGCGCCGAGGACCTCCTGGGCGCGCGCCAGCGTCGCAAGCGGCGCACCGAGGCTGGAGGGCACACGCGTCTTCAGAAAGTCGATCAGCCAGTCGCGCGCGGCGCGCGCGACGCCGTCATAGATCGCGGCAATGAAGACGGTATGGGTGGTGGCCTGCGTGGCATCGAGCCCACGCCAGTCCGCAGGTCTGCGGACATCAACCTCGTAATCGAGCGGGAATACGACGTCGTCGAAGATGACGTCGTGGCTGCCGCTGGCGCGTAGCCCGTGATGGTCCCAGGTCTCGACGATGCGCGTGCCCGGCAGGCCTGCCGGCACCAGGAATTGCCCGACGCGCGGCTCCGCCTCGTCGGTCCTCGCCCAGACCAGGTACCATTTCAGGATCGGCGCGCCGGTCGAATAGATCTTGTGTCCGGACAGGCGCCAGCCGGTCTCGGTCCGTCGCGCGATCGTGGCAGGCAGGCCGCCGCGCGCGGGCGAGCCGAGCTCCGGCTCGACGCGCAGCGCGTTGACCAGCGCTACGCCCTCCACCGTCTCGCGGGCGAGCTTGCGCGACAGGCGGCCTGGCCAGGTCGGGCTGCGCGCCATCACCAGATGGTTGATGCTGTGCATCGAGAGCACCAGCGCGGTGGACGGATCTGCCTGGGCGATGATGCCGACGATCCGCGTCGCAAAGCGCACGCCTGCACCGGCACCGCCGAGCGCGGCAGGCACCGTCAGTGACAACAGGCCGGCTTCTGACAACTCCTTGAAATTCTCGAAGGGAAAGCTGGCCGCGCGGTCGTGCTCGGCGGCACGACCGGCGAAGACCGCGGCGAGGCCCTGCGCACGCTCGATGCAGTCCGGCTCGCCTTGCGCCGCGCGGCCTTTTGCGGCCGAGTTGCCCTGCGGTGTCACCATGTGGCGTCGAGCCCCAGCAGGCCGAGGATCTGGCGGCGCAGCTCCGCGAGATAGGGATCGCCGCGGTGGCGCGGATAGGGCCGGTCGACGCGGATGTCGGCCTTGACGCGCGCCGGACGCTCGCTGAACACGATGACGCGGTTGGCGAGGAACAGCGCCTCTTCCGCATCGTGCGTCACAAGGAGCGTCGTAAAGCCCTTGCGCTGCCACAGGGAGACGAGCTCGGCCTGCATGGTGATGCGGGTGAGCGAGTCGAGCTTGCCGAGCGGCTCGTCGAGGATCAGGATTTTTGGATCGTTGACGAGCGCACGCGCGAGCGCTACGCGCTGCGCCATGCCGCCGGAGAGCTGATGCGGATAGGCGTTGCGAAACTCCGACAGCCCGACGAGATCGAGTGCGGCATCGACGCGCGAACGCTGGCTCTTCAGAATGCCCTGCGCTTCGAGGCCGAGCGCAACGTTGTCCCAGACCGTGCGCCAGGGAAACAGTGTCGGATCCTGGAACACGACCACGCGCGAGGGATGCGGGTGCGTAATGCGGGTCTCATCCTCGCGCAAGGCGCCTGCCCGCGGTTTCTCGAGGCCCGCGACCAGCCGCAGCAACGTGGACTTGCCGCAGCCGGACGGACCCAGCAGCGCGACGAACTCGCCTGGCTCGACTGCGATGCTGACATCCGTGAGCACCGGAAGCTCGGTGCCGTCGATGTCAAAGGCGTGGCTCACCTGCTCTATGTCGAGCGCGGCACCGGCGGCGGGATAAGTGATGACTTCGGCCGTCGCTACCATTTCACGGTCCCCTTCTGCCACACCAGAAAGCGATCGCGGATCGCGAACAATAGCGTAATCGCGCCGGAGCAGAGCAGCGACATCACGATCAGCGCCGCATACATGTTGGCGTAGGCGGCCCAGCCCTGCGCCCATTGCAGGTACCAGCCGAGCCCCGCCTTGACGCCGATCATCTCGGCCGTGACCACCACGGCGAACGATGCGCCGAGCCCCATGAACAGGCCGACGAAGACGTGTGGCAGCGCCGCCGGGATTGCGACCTTCAGCACCAGGAACGACGGCTTGGCACCTAACGTACGTGCGACGTCGTAATAGGCGCTGCTGACGCTTGCGACGCCCGACCAGGTCAGGACCGTCACGGGAAAGCCGGTCGCAAGCGCGATCAAGAAGGTCGAGGCGCTCCAGCTCGACGGAAAGGTGAAGAAGGCGATTGGCAACCACGCGGTCGCCGGTACCGGACCAATGAACCGCAGCACAGGATGCACCCAATAACCGACCGAGCGGGACCAGCCGATCGAGACTCCGGTCAGGAAGCCGATCGTCGCGCCGATCAGATAGCCGCCGGTCAGCAGCTTGACCGAGGCGATGACACTGTCGAGCAGCTTCGGCAGATCGTCGGTATAGACCTCGATGATCGCCTGCGGCGGCGGGAAGAACGGCAACGGCAACCAGGCGAATTTTGCAGTGGCAACCTCCCACACCGACAGGAACAGGCCCAATGCCAGCAGCCACGGCGCACGCTTGCGCAAGGCACTTCCAGCCGGGCCGAGATAGTCGACGCCGACCGTTCCGAACAGGGCGAAGGCGGCAATGATGAAGGCGGCGATGCCGAGCGAATGCGTGCGCGACCAGTCGCCGACATCCTCCCACCACAGGCAGGACAGGCCGAAGGCGATCCAGGCGAGGCTCGCCGCGACGCCGGGGCCGGTTTCCTTCAACCAGCCGGAAAGCGCGACCCCGCGCGGCGCGCCGGAGGCAACGCCGTCAGACAGCGAATACGTCGACATAGATGCGCTCCGCGAATTTGGCGGTGTCGGTGCTCTGCTTGAAGACCTGCACGCTCTTCAGGTCGTCCGCATAGGCCTTGAGCTCACGCTTGAGCGCCTCGCCGACGGGATGGTGATGATGGGTGTGGTAGCGCACCATGCCTTCGATGTCGGCGAGCGTCGCAGCCTTCGGCGCATACGGCTGGAACGACTTTGCGGCCCTTTCCGGATTCTGCGACGAGAACATCGCTGCATCCAACAGCGCCTGCGTGATTGCACGAGCGACCTGCGGCTCGTCGCGCACCAGGCTGCCACGCAAGCCCAAGATGCAGCAGCTCTTGTCGCGATATTCGCCGTCGAGATTGGAGGCGACTTCCTTGTACTGACCGTCCTTGAGCCAGAGATAGCCGAGCGGATCGGATGACAGGAAAGCCTGCACCTCACCCTTCTGGACCGCAACATCCAGCAGGTTACCGGGATAGGCGCGCCAGTCGACGTCCTTGGTCGGATCGATACCGAGCTTTGCGAGCTGGATCGAGAAGAAATTCTTGTCGGGGCCGCCGAGATCACCCACGGCAACGATCTTGCCCTTGAGATCCGCAAGCTTGTCAACGCCGGAATTCGCGCGCGACAGCACGCGCATGCAGCCGCCATGGGTGCCGGCCGCGATCTTGACGTCAAAGCCCTGCTCCAGCGGCTTCAGCCAGCGCAGCGCCATGCCTAGACCGGCGTCGCTCTTGCCGGTCGCGATCGCCTCCAGGAGCTGATCGGTCGAGCCGGAATAGTTGACGAGCTCGACGTCGAGATTCTGTTTCTGGAAGAAGCCGTGCTCGATCGCCACGGGGACCGGCGCGAGGCAAACGGCGCCCGCATTCCACGACAGTTTGAGCTTGCGCGGCGCCCCGGTGAGCGCCGGTGCATCGGAGGACGTCTGGCACAGCGGGAACTCGTTGAAATCGATCGCCGGCGTGATCGCGCGCGGCGCAAAGGCCTGCGCACCGATGGCCCCGAGTGGCGCCGCGAAGGCCGCAGCGAAACCCGCCTGGAGCAAATGGCGCCGATCAAGACCCGATCCGCCGCGCTTGTTCTCGTTGCTATCCATTTGCTTCGGCCCCTCATTGCCCCAAAGCTCCGTCCCCACGCAACGCATCACGTTGCGCATGTTCCGTGCGGAGCTGCGTTAGGAGAAAAAATTTCTCGAGGCGATCCCTCGCCTCTTCACTGCGATGCGCAAATGATGCGGCGCGTTGGCCGCATCGTCAATGAAATGGAATTTCGAATGTTGCGAGCAGCACAGTCATTCTCTCCACCGACGCACGCATCGACGACGAAACGTTTTCTTCGAGTTCGGTGCGATCTGCTTGTAATCACGCACCGCTCTGGCTACCCATCGCCTGCACAATCTTCACGCATATCTGCCGTCGCGCACATCGCCTTCTCGTGAGCACCCGTTCAATGAAAGGTCCTTCTGGCGAGTGCGTGCAATTCGGTTGGCCGTTTCATTGACTGCGGCCTCTCCGCTCATAGACTTGATCATCCCACTGCATCGTCGCTCACGCCATGTGAGCCAGGAAGAACAAGAAGCATCTTATGAGCATCAACTCCGACTCCCGCGATCACTCCCTCACGCGCAGGCTTGCAGCATCGCTGATCGCCGCCGCCATTACCCTCTCGACGGCTGCCGCATCGTTCGCGGCCGACACGGTCGTGCTGCGTGTCGGCGATCAGAAGGGCGGCAATCGCTCGCTGCTCGACATCTCCGGCTACGCCAAGGATCTGCCCTACAGAATCGAATGGTCGGAATTTCCCGCGGCGGCACCAATTCTCGAAGCGCTCAACGCCGGCGCGCTCGACGTCGGCTACACCGGCGATCTCTCCTTTCTCTCGGTCTATGCCGCGGGCGCGCCGATCAAGGCGATCGGCGGCACCAAATCGGACGCGAAGACGCAGGCCATCCTCGTGCGGCAGGATTCACCGATCAGGTCGGCCGCCGACCTCAAAGGCAAGCGCCTCGCCGGCACGCGCGGCGGCTGGGGCCAGTTCCTGATCGATGCGACGCTCGAGAAGGCGCAGATCAAGCTCGACGACGCGACCTTTGCGCCGCTCGGCCCGGTCGACGCCAAGATCGCGCTCGTCGCAGGCTCGGTGGATGCGTGGGCGGTATGGGAGCCGTACATCTCGTTCGCGACACTGAAGGACAAGGCGCGCGTGATCGCCGACGGCGAAGGATTGACACCGACCATCACCTTCATCGTCGCCTCCGACAGTGCCATCGCCAGCAAGCGCGCCGCCGTGCAGGATTTCTTGCAGCGCCTCAGCAAGGCGCGACTATGGTCGCTCGATCACATCAGTGAGTATGCGAAGAACACTGCCGAGCTGACCAAATTGCCGGAGGACGTGCTGCTCAGCGCCTACACCGCGCAGCGCACCAGCCCGATCGTGATTGACGAGAACGTGGTCAAGGAGGTGCAGGAGGCCTCCGACCGCGCCACCCGTTACGGCATCCTGCCGAAGAAGCTCGACGTCAGCCAGGCCGTCGACCGCAGCTTCACGGCGGCCGCGGCAGGATCGAACTGAGGAGCCCGGAGATGAGCGGTCCGTTCTTCAAGGCCGGACCGCTTCACCTCGCGGCGATCGTGCTGGCGCACCTCGCCTGCATGGCGGCGATGGTCTGGTTCTCACTGTGAGAGCGGCTACGCTTAAGAAAAAGATGAGAAGAAGATAAGGCCCGCTTAAGGACTCGCGGGCTGCCTCGGCCCTAGCATCACCTCCGGTGACGTCCATGCCTCCTCCGCATCAATCGGAGGCCGCGTGGCGCCGTATTTCAGGAGGATTTGATCCATGACCATTTCATCACCCACACCTTCTCCCTCGCATTCGGACAACAACACTGTCTGGAACCGCTACCGGATCGCCGCCCTCTATGCTTTCCTGACGACCTGCATCTCCTCGACCAGCCCTGCCATGGCGGCGATGGAATGCGCCTCGGGCTATGTATGGCGGGTCGCCGTTCCGAGCGACCTCGTCTGCGTCACGCCGGAGTCAAGGAGCGTCGTCGCAAGCGAGAACGCAAGGGCCGCCAGCCGGCATCTACCCGGCAGCGACACATGCCAGTCGGGATATGTCTGGCGCGAGGCGTATTACGGCGACAAGGTGTGCACGACGCCTGAGCGCCGCAGCGAGGTTCACCAGGAGAACCGCGTCGCATCGCAGCGCGTCGCGCAATAGCCGCGACTGCAAGCCGCGACGGAAGGGGGCGTCAGAGCAACCGGAATTCGTGTTCCGGTTGCTCGCGCGGCAGGCACGCGCTTACAATGGAATTCGCCCGGCGGTCGCCACGTTCGCAAGAGGCAGGAGACCCCGCGGGCTGGAGATCAGCGCCATGGCAGCCGATCAATATCTTCGCTACGACCCCTCTGTCGAGCAACCGAGTCCCGAAGAGGCCGACGCCGTCCGGGACATCGTCGCCTCGATCGAGCGGACCAGCGACGCCACCTTCAAGCGATTTCACCACGGCATTCGCCAGCAGCATGCCAAAGGCGTCGGCTTCCTGCGCGGCGAATTGACCGTGTACGACAATCTGCCAGCGCATTTGCGCCAGGGCCTGTTCGCAAAGCCCGCCCGTTATCCGATCATCGTACGCCTCTCCACCGCTTTCGGGCTCAAGAGCGATCGCGTTCGCGCGCCCCGCGGCATGGCGATCAAGGTGCTTGGCGTGTCCGGCGACAAGGCGCTGGTGGATGACACTTCGACCAACCAGGATTTCCTTCTCGTCAATCACCCGAGCTACATGGCCGATGCCAAGGCTTATTTGGCAGCCCAGCGCAACGTCGAGCGCAACCTGAACACTCCCGACATCGGATTCAGGATCGTGGGTTTCTTCTCCCGCATCGCCATCACGGTTTCGAACGCGACTGGCGTCTCGATTCCACTGCTTGCGAAGGCGCTTGGCGACCCCGGCAACAACATTCTCGGCGAAACCTTTCACACCGAGGGCACGCTCCGCTTCGGCGACTATATCGCGAGGATCCGGGCGGTGCCGGTCTCGGATGCCGTGCGCAAGCTCGCCGGTCAGCCCTGCCATGACGGCGACGAAATCGTGCGGGACTCGGTCACGGAGTTCTTTCGGGAGAACTTCGCGGAATATGAGCTGCGTGCGCAGCTCTGCACCGACCTGACACGCACGCCGGTCGAGGATTCTTCGATCGACTGGCCAGAGGGTGTCGCGGTACCGCAACCGCTGGGCAAGATCACCCTCCCTTCGCAGGCCACCAACAGCGCTACTCGCCGCGACTACGCCAACGACGTCCTGTCGTTCGATCCCTGGCGTTGCCTGGCCGATCATCAGCCGCTCGGCTCGATCATGCGGCTACGCAGGGATGCCTATCGCGCGTCTCGCGAGCGCCGGCATAAGCAGAACGGACCGATCCCGCCGCCCAGAGAACCGCAAGATATCAGCGAGTTTCCCGATTGACGTCAGCCTGGCGGCGGCAACTGTCCGCCGTACTGGCAATCTCGGCGCGGGCGAAGAATGACAGCGAGCGCAGCGGTTCGTCTGGCGCGAGCGAGCACGCAAGCGAATTCACGACCTTGGTCGAGCGACCTCTCCAGTTCGCTGCCTTCCGTGCCTCTCCACGGCTTGCGTAAAACTCCGCGAGCGAGGCGTAGACTCGCCAAGCCGCGTAGGGCAGCCCGGCATGGCGAACGGTCGAGACGGCCTCGGACAAGTGCCGTCTGGCGATCTCCGCATCGCCACTCAGCAGGGCAATTCTCCCCATCACCTCCTGACACAGCGCGAGGAACGGCCGATCGGGCGCCGCGCTCGTCACCTCGTGAAACCGGCTGGCTGCCGCCCTTGCCTGGTCGAGGTCGTCTGCCTCGATCCAGTACTCGCAGCAGTTCAGCAGGTACTGCGGCATGACCAGCGACTCGATCGGCACGCCGTCGACCGCCATCCGCCGCTCGACGGCATCGAGATGCTGCCGCGCCAAGGTGAGGTTGCGCATCCCGAGATGGGCACGCACCAATAAATTCCTGCCCAGGAAGAAGGTGAACGGGTTTGCCTCGAGCATCGGGCCGGTGACTTCCTCCGCATTCCGCGCCGCGGTCTCATGGTCCTGCGCCGCGGCGTGGAGCCACCCGATCGTGAGCTGACACAAGGCGCGCGCCTGCGGATTCGCGTTCCGCTCCGCGATGGCAAGCGCAGAGCGAACGCTCTGCCGCAGCGTCCCCCATTCGCCCATATAAAGCGAGGCGAACGCTTCGACGGACTCATAGAGCACGAAGAGGTAGACGTCGCCGAGCATGCGCGCGAGCCGCTTGCCCCTGCTCGTCGCATCAATGCAGGCCGGATAGTTCGACCTCAGGAACTCGAGCACCATTTCCATGGAGCAGCGCCGCAGCCGCATGCTGAGGTCCTGCGTTTCCGAGATCAGTGCCGACGCCTGCTCCGAGAACTCGGCGTCTTCGCGGCTCCAGCCGCTCAGCATCAACTTCAGATTGGCGACGTTGCCCCTAACCAGGGCAGCGAATGCAGCGTCATCGATCGCCCGGCTCTTCGCCAGTGCCTGCTCGGCGAAGGGCAGACATCGTCGCCGATCGATGTAGAGGCAGAACCTGCTGAGATCGACTAGCGCGTTCACCTCCTCCCGAACGAGGCCGTTCTCAGCTGCATGGGCCACGATCGCGCTGAGATCCTGCAGCGAGTTCAGGAAGTCGCCGCCGGCTCGCCAGGCCCAGGCGCGCTGCAGCAGCAGCTTCAGGCGCGTCGGCACCTGCACGTCCGTCGGCAGATGCGGCACGAGATCCAGGGCACGCGTGAGGTAGTTCGCAGCCTCGCGCGTGCTGAAGCGTCGCGCCGAACCCTCGGCCGCCATGGCGAGATAGCGCGTCGCCTTCGGAAAATCGCGCCCGAGCTCGAAGTGACGCGCGAGCACCGAGGCGACCTCCGCCACTTGCGATCCATAGCCGCGCTCGAGACTGACACCGAGCCGCACGTGGGTATTCACGCGTCGGGCCGGCGCCAGCCGCTGGTACAGCATCTCCTGGTACAATGCGTGCTGGAACGCGTAGCGGCCCGAGACCTCTCCGCTCGGCCATTCAATCGAGCCGGCCACGAGGATGATGCGGCCGGCACGCGCCAGCTCTTCGCACATCTGCTCCACGTCCAGCACGCTTCGATCGAGCGCGCCCGCAATGTGCAGCGCCGAGAACTCGGCCCCTGCCGCGCTCGCGACCTCGAGCAGGCTGCGCTCCTCGGCCGTGAGATGGTCGATCTGCCGCGCGATCATGCCCTGCAAATCGCGCGGCATGCTGTCATGCGAGGCCGCCTCCTCACGCTCCAGTCGCCATCCGTCGCTATTCTCGACGAGCACGCCCTGGGCAACGAGATGATCGAGGAGCGATGTCACGAACAAGGGCTGCCCCTCGGTCCGCGCGAAGATGCGCTCAACCAGCTCGCCGGCGAGTTCGGCCGAGTTGAAGCGCAGGGCGAGGTAGCGCTCGACGTCGCTGCCCGTCAGCCGATCGAGCGCGAGCTCGGTTGCATGTCCGTGGATCTGGAGATCCTGGTGGACGGTCTTGACCGGATGTCCGCCGACGGCGACTTCCATTGGCCGGTAGGTGGCGAGAACGAGGATCGCAGCCTTCCGGTCCCGCCGCGCCAGGCGCGACAGAACATCCACGGTGGCAAAGTCGCTCCAGTGCAGGTCTTCCAGGATGATGATCCAGGGCCGCTTCGCGGCGATGCTCTCCAAAAGATCGGCGAACTCGCGCAGCATGCGTTCCCGCGTCGCGCCAAAAACCTCCTGCTGGAAGGCGACGCGATCGCCTTCACCCAAGAAACCCGGCATCTGGGCGAGCCACGTCGGCGCGTGCTCGCGAATGGCGGCGAGCATTGCGGCGTCTCCCTCGCCGCGGCATCGCTCGTTGAGGGCTTCAATCAGCGGCAGGAAAGCCTCATGGGTGCCGAACAATTCGTTGCAACCGCAATGCAGCACACCGGGTCTCTCGCCCGCCATGCGATCGAGAGCCATCTGAACGAGCGTCGTCTTGCCTATTCCGGCTTCGCCGGTGATGAATACGACCTGACGCTGCCCGGCGCGAACCTTCTGTAGCGCGGTGTCGAGTGTCTCGAGCGCCGTCGTGCGTCCGACACGCCATTGCCGCCTGCGGTCGATGACGTCCTCGGACGGCTCCTCCGGCTCGGCGGCCGACGATGCCGTGGTGGTGACGGGGGCGATGAAGCGGTAGCCGCGTCGCGTGACCGTCTCGATGTAGCTGGGCGACTGCCTGTCGTCACCAAGAGCCGCACGCAGCGCATTCATGGCGACCGCGAGACTCGACTCGCTGACATGCAGATCCGACCAGACCGCGTCGAGCAGCTCTTCCTTCGTGACGAGCTCGCCCGGACGGTCGATGAGGCAGCACAGGACCTCGAAGGGCTTCGGCGCCAGCACGACGCGCTCCGGTCCGCGCCACAGCAGCGCATTGGCGCGGTCGAGCCGAAACTGACCAAAGGCGAGCTCGTCTGTCCGCACGGCCGCGACCTCCGGATGTTGTCCGAGCTTAAGAGAAAGCTCAGTCAAATGTAAGGACAGCTTAAGGACTCCAGGCGGTTCTTCGCCTTAGCGTCGCGCCTGGCGATGTCGTGGACATCACCAGAAAGCATTTCATCACGCTGTCTTTTTCGATCAGGGCAGTCGATGCCCATATTTTGGCAGGGAGTTGACCATGCCACTTCCATACCGCAGAGGTATTTTTTCAACCCGCAATTGCGAAGGCTGGTTCGTATTCGTCTACGCGATCGTCTGCGTGCTTGCCGCCGTCTATTTCTCGTCGTCGGAGCCGATCGTCATCGACGCCGGCCTTGCGATCATCGCGCGTCTGCCATGATCAGCGACGGATAGCGCCGCCGTTACCCGCTCGCGCGAGACAGCCCGAGCGCCGAGCCTCGGTCGGGCCGCCCCGTCGGAGCTGCCCTCTCGCGATCACCAATATCCGCGATAGTAGGGGCGGTGCCAGGCGCGGTAGGGCCGGTAGTAGCCATAGCTGTTGCCGTAATACGGTCGATACGGGCGGTAGTAGCGGGGATAGGAATAGTAGGGCGAATAGGCGTAGCCACCGTAATAGGCTGGCGCGTAGCCACCGCCGTAGCCATAGGGGCTGCCGTAATACGGATCGCCATAGTAGCCGTAAGGCGCGCTGCTTGCGATGGCGCCGCCGATGATTGCGCCGGCAGCAAGCCCTCCCAAGCCCCAGCCCCATCCGCCGCCGCCGCGCCAGCCCCATCCGCCGCGCCAGTACACTTGCGTGACGTCGTCGGAGACCATGGCCTTCATCGTCGCCACATTGGTTGGCATTGGCGCTGCCGTGGCCTGCTGCACCTGGCCGGCCATGACAGCACCGGCGAGCGAACAGGCTATTGCCGTTTTCCAGATACTCATCACCTTGCTCCCTGTCTGACATTTCGTTTGGCAAAAGGGTCGCACGCCGCATGATCCGGCATCTTTGCGCTGAATCAAAGCATCCGTTTGCGTGCACCGCACAAGGCATCCCGGCGCGTCGTCGATCCCGACCGCCTCAAATCCCAGAAAGCCGGCACGGATCGTCCCAGCTCTGCATCGAGCGCTGAAATGCCGCAGGACCAACGCCGGCAAGCGCGCTCGAAGCGGCTACTTCGTCCTCACGCCCGGATCGGTCGCCGATGCCACGAGATCGCCCGCCTCGCGGCTGCCATGCGTAAACCAGCTCTGGTGCAGATCGACGTTTCTGAGCGTGCCCGAGCCGAGCAGGCAGCCAGCCGCCGTCGGGACCACGACGAAATCATTGCCGAAGGCGAGCACGTCGATGCGATAGCTGTGCGTCCCCGCATCGACGATCTCCCAGCGGCCCTGCAGCAGCTGCGCATGGCGATCGCTCCTGGCGATGGCGGTGCCGTTCTCCTTCAATGACAGGGCCCACGCCCCGTCGAAGGAGGCGGTCTCCGCGCAGGGCGAGAGGACCTGCCAGGCCTCGGCGAGATCGCGTTGCTGTACGGGGTGATCCGGGGTGCCGGTCAGGTAAGCCAGCCCAACTGAAAGCAGTCGCAGCAGGCCAAACATCTCGTTGGCGCAGGGCATCGTATAAATCCAAAAAATATGAAAGCGATCTGAAATACCCCGCAACCTACCACCCTTTCGGGTCGATCGGGAAGACTTGGCAAGCGAAAAAGCCGAGCCGCAGGGCGGCCACGACCTATGGCAACCAACAGGGCACTTTCCGAATTGTTATCCGTGCCGCTAGAATTCTGCTTCGATGCAGGCGCCACCGGCTTCCCGCGAGGGAAATTTCGGGGCGATAAAAACGGGGCCCCCGGGAGGACAGAATGAACCGTGTTGGAAATGAGCCACTCGCGCGCCAGGCCCTGGCCTTCGTTCTCGCCGGCGGACGAGGAAGCCGTCTTCTCGAACTGACCGACCGGCGTGCCAAGCCGGCGGTCTATTTCGGCGGCAAATCCCGCATCATCGACTTCGCGCTGTCGAACGCCGTGAACTCCGGCATCCGCCGCATCGCGGTCGCCACCCAATACAAGGCCCACAGCCTGATCCGGCATCTTCAGATGGGCTGGAACTTCTTCCGGCCCGAGCGCAACGAGAGCTTCGACATCCTGCCGGCGAGCCAGCGCGTCTCGGAGACGATGTGGTATGTCGGCACGGCCGATGCCGTCTACCAGAACATCGACATCATCGAGTCGCACGGCGCACGCTTCATCGTGGTGCTCGCCGGCGATCACATCTACAAGATGGATTACGAGGTGATGCTGCGGCAGCACGTCGACAGTCGCGCCGACGTCACCGTCGGCTGCCTCGAAATGCCACGCGCGGAATCCAGCGGCTTCGGCATCATGCATATCGACGAAAACGGCATCATCCAGTCCTTCCTCGAGAAGCCGAAAGACCCGCCGCCGATGCCCGGCAAGCCCGACATGTCGCTCGCCAGCATGGGCATCTACGTCTTCGACGCCAAGTTCCTGTACGAGGAGCTGAAGCGTGACGCCGCCGACCCGAACTCGAACCATGATTTCGGCAAGGACATCATTCCCTATATCGTCAAGAACGGCCGCGCGGTGGCGCACCAGTTCTCGAGCTCGTGCGTCCGGTCCGGCGACGACCCGCGCGCCTATTGGCGAGACGTCGGCACCGTCGACGCCTACTGGGCCGCCAACATCGATCTCACCGACGTGGTGCCGGAGCTCGATCTGTTCGACCGCTCATGGCCGATCTGGTCCTATGCGGAGATCACGCCTCCCGCCAAGTTCGTGCACGACGAGGAGAGCCGGCGCGGACAGGCGGTGAGCTCGCTCGTATCGGGCGGATGCATCATCTCCGGCGCCTCGCTGCGGCGGTCGCTGCTGTTCACGGGCGTGCGCATCAACTCCTATGCCAATGTCGAGAATGCCGTGATCATGCCTTACGTGAATGTCGGCCGCGGTGCGCAGCTGCGCAACGTCGTGATCGACCGTGGCGTCGAGATTCCGGAAGGACTCATCGTCGGTGAGGATCCGGAGCTCGACGAAAAACGGTTCCGCACCACCGAACAGGGCGTCTCGCTCATTACCCAGCCGATGATCGACAGGCTGAACGCATGGCGTTGACGCGCGTTCTCGCGGTCGCATCGGAAATCTATCCGATCATCAAGACCGGCGGCCTTGCCGATGTCGCCGGCGCGCTGCCGGTCGCATTGAAAGCCCATGACGTCGAGATGCGGACGCTGCTGCCGGGTTATCCGGCCGTCTTGCGGGCCTTGCCGAAGACGGAGGAAATCCGGCGCTGGCCGGATTATTTCGGTGGGCCTGCGCGCCTGCTCGCGGGTACACATGACGAGCTCGACCTCTTCGTGCTCGACGCACCACATCTCTACGAGCGGCCGGGCAACCCTTACGTCACCGCGGAGGGGACCGACTGGCCCGACAACGGCGTGCGCTTTGCGGCGCTGTCGCGCGTCGCCGCCGATATCGGCCTCGGCCTCGTCCCTTCGTTCGTACCTGACGTCGTGCATGCGCACGACTGGCAGGCGGGATTGCTACCAGCCTATCTGCACTATGCCGGCGGTCCCCGCCCGGGGACCGTGATGACCATTCACAACATGGCCTATCAAGGCAAGTTCGCCTACGAGATGCTTGCTTCGTTCGGCCTGCCGCCGGACTCCTTCAGCCTCAGCGGCGTCGAATATTTTGGCGGGATCAGCTTCCTGAAGGCCGGCTTGCAGTTCGCTGACCGCATCACAACGGTGTCGCCGACCTACGCACGGGAGATTCAGGGTGACGAGGGCGGCATGGGACTCGGCGGCCTCTTGCGCGAACGCTCCGGCGTGCTCAGCGGGATCTTGAACGGCATCGATATCGACGTCTGGAATCCCGAGACCGACCCGCACATCGCCCATCGCTTTGGCGCCAAGGAGCTGCAAGTTCGGACCGCCAACAAGGCAGCGCTGCAGAAGCAGTTCAATCTCACGCCGTCGGCGAATGCGCTTCTGCTCGGCGTGATCAGCCGGCTGTCCTGGCAGAAGGGTCTCGATCTCCTGCTCGAAATCATTCCGACGATTCTTGGCGAAGGCATGCAGCTCGCGCTGCTCGGCAGCGGCGATGCGGACCTCCAGGACCGCTATCTGGCCGCGGCACGCGCCCATCCCGGGCGCATCGGCGTCGTGATCGGCTATGATGAGATCCTTGCCCACCTCATCCAGGCGGGCTCCGACGCGCTCCTCGTGCCGTCGCGGTTCGAGCCGTGCGGTCTCACCCAGCTCTGTGCGCTTCGTTATGGCGCCGTGCCGGTCGTCTCGCGCGTCGGCGGGCTTGCGGACACGGTGGTCGACATCGGCGAGGCCGATAGCAGCGGCCACGACGCGACCGGATTCAAGTTCGGGCCGGTGACGGCGGAGGGGCTCGCCGCCGCGCTGCGCAAGGCGAACCTCGCCTTCCATGACCGTTTGACCTGGCGCAGGCTGCAACTGAGCGGCATGACGACCGACGTCTCCTGGCGCAACCGGGCGGGCGACTATGCGGCGCTCTATCGCACGATCATGGCAGCCCGCCGGTAATGATGGGTCAACAGACGCATTTCCATCAACGAATCCGTGCTATAGGGCGGCCACCATGGAACCGCTCATCGTTAAGCTGCTCGGGTTCGCTGCGGCAACCTGCACGACCCTCGCCTACACACCGCAATTCATCAAGGTCTGGAAGACCCGCTCGACCGAGGACATCTCGCTCGGCATGTTCCTCGCGATGCTGCTCGGGCTTGCACTCTGGCTGATCTACGGCCTGCTCTCCGGCGACGCGCCGCTGGTCGCCGCCAACGCGATCACCATGGTGCTCGCCGGCGGCATACTCGTCATGAAGCTGAAATATGGGTGAAGGTTACGCGCATCCGTAGGGCGAGTTAGCGCAGCGTAACCCGCCAGCTTTGTCGCGGCCTGATGGCGGATTACGCTAAGCTAATCCGCCCTAATCTTACTGTGTCATAAAATCATCCGCACGGTACGTCTTTGGATGAGAGCAGTACAGCACGGACATCGTCG
>NZ_JBANBA010000056.1:0-57841 GCF_059803475.1 Bradyrhizobium sp. UFLA05-89
TGGTCTTTCTGGCGCAGAGCCCACCAGGCTGCCGCTCAACGCGCCCACTTCAAATCAAAAAAGCAACTGTAATGCTAGGGTCTGTACCTAATTAGCAGTTTCTGATTCTCTCGCGTTGAATTGATTCGGCACGGGGGACTTCGGTGCGCAAGGGGCTGTTCTGGCTGAACGACAAGCAGTGGGCTCAGATTGAGCCGCATCTGCCGACGAACCAGACTGGCCCGGCGCGCGATGACGATCGACGCATTATCAGCGGTATCATTCACATGCTTCAGTGCGGCGCACGCTGGCGCGATTGTCCGCCCGACTATGGTCCTTACACGACGATCTACAATCGCTTTAATCGCTGGGCCAAGCGCGGACACTGGCAGGCGATCTTTGAAGCGCTCGCCCGCTGTGGCAAGGATGGCGTCATTTTGTCTATCGACTCCACCTCGATCAAGGCGCATCGCTCGGCGAGCGGCGGAAAAGGGGGGAGCATAAACAGGCGATCGGCCACTCGCGCGGTGGGCGGACCACGAAAATCCACGCGCTGAGCGACCCTGATTGCAGACCTTGCGCATTTCATCTCACTCCAGGCCAGGACGCAGATATTGCCGCCGCGCCGGCCCTTTTGGAACTCGCGCCACCCATGTCTGCCCTCATTGGCGACAAAGGATACGACGGCGACGGCTTTCGCGCCGAAATCGTCGATCGTGGTGCCAAGCCCGTCATTCCAAACAAATCCAACAGGGTCACTCTCCACAGCTTCAGCAAACGCGCCTACAAGGGGCGCAACGTCATCGAGCGCTGTTTTTGCCGCCTCAAGGATTTCAGGCGTGTCGCAACTCGCTACGACAAACTTGCCAGAAACTTCTTGGCTGCCGTCCACCTCGCCGCGATCGTCGCCTATTGGATCAATTGAGTCTGAACCCTAACACTACTTTGGCAGATCGTTGATTTTGCCGTGCTTTATAGGATTCCCGAATCAATTTTTCAATGATTCATAGGTGGTCGGCTCTTGGAGGGCTGACCATGGCGGGATGGGAAGACGAACTCGAACGCTGGCTGATGCCGTTCTTGGACCGGCTGGGTCATAAGACTCGGCAGCGGATGTGTCCGCTGTACGTTGCGGGATTGATCGGTCCTGGCGATCGCAAGAGCGTTCAGCCGATGGCAGAGCGCCTTGCCACGGGCAACTACGACCAGCTGCACCATTTCATTGCGGACGGTGTCTGGGACGCGACGCCGCTGGAGACAGAGCTGCTCAACCAGGCGGACCGACTTGTCGGCGGTAGGGATGCGGTGCTGGTTATTGATGACACCTCACTGCCGAAGAAGGGTGAACGCTCGGTTGGTGTTGCGGCTCAATACGCGTCGGCTCTCGGCAAAACGGCAAATTGCCAAACGCTGGTGTCTTTGACGCTTGCGCGCGGCGAAGTGCCAGTGATGGTCGCGTTACGTCTCTTTCTGCCTGACAGTTGGACAAGCGACGTGTCTCGTTTGAAGCGCGCTCGCGTGCCAGTCGAACACCGAACGCCCCGGTCCAAGCCGGAGATTGCTTTGGCCGAGATTGACCGCGCGATGGCAGCCAACGTGCGCTTTGGATGTGTGCTGGCGGATGCAGGATACGGACTTAGCGCTCCTTTTCGACAAGGGCTGACAGAGCGCGGGCTGGCCTGGGCTGTCGGTGTCCCTCGGCACCTGAAAGTGTATCCGGTCGATGTGAAGCTCATTTGGCCGATTACCAAAGTCCGCGGGAAACCACGAAAGCACCACGTGCCCGATATCTTATCGATTGCGGCAGAACAAATGCTAGCCAGCGCCAAATGGAAAGCCGTGAGTTGGCGCAGCGGAACGAAAGGTCGGCTGAAAGCCCGATTTGCTGCTCTTCGTGTCCGCACCGCCGACGGCCCTCCTCAGCGGATTTGGGATAAGGGTCAGCAGCATCTCCCGGGCGACGAAGCTTGGCTCATTGGCGAGCAACGCGCCTCAGGGGAGAAGAAATACTATCTTGCCAATCTCCCTGCGGCGACGGATCTGCGCACACTAGCCGCCACCATCAAGGCAAGATGGATTTGTGAGCAGGCGCATCAGCAGTTAAAGGAGGAGCTTGGACTTGATCACTTCGAGGGGCGATCATGGCAAGGTCTTCATCGCCACGCCCTGATGACAATGATTGCCTACGCCTTCCTGCAACACCGTCGCCTCGCACACGCGGGGCGGAAAAAAAAGAATCAACGGACCTCCGCCTCAGCCAACCATGCCCGCCGTACGTCACGCCATCGTCGATCTCATCCTTCGGCCGCCGTCTCAACGGTGTCCATACTGCCGAAAAAAATCCTTGAAAAACACTGGCGCAAACAGATTCTGCCAAAGTAGTGCTAAGCTCTGCTGCTTGGCTCTCTCCAGCTTTAAACGCCACGCCGATATCCCGAATATACGGCAGCCGGCGACATTAGCGTCAGTAAGATCGGTGTCTACCAGCTGCGCCCCGCCGAGGTTCGCCCCGCTGACGTTCGACCCGTGGAGGTCCGCCTCGCGGAGGTTCGCCTCAATGAGCTCGGCCCCGCTGAGATTCGCCCCACTGACGTTCGCCTCGACAAGGTTCGCCTGGATGAGGTCCGCTCCGCTGAGGTCCGCTCCGCTGAGGTTCGCGCCGCTGAGGTCGGGACGAATGTCGGGGTGCGCGTCACGCCACGATTCCAGGTAGTCCCCCCTTCTTCAGCAGCGCGATATGCTCGTCGATCGCCAAGAGAGAGCTCCTCCTCGGACTGCTTGCCAGTGTTGCTCGGTGCCAGTGTGAAAACGCCGAGACGATTGGTGGTGATAGAAGAAGTTACGCGTCCAAGATCGTTCTAGCACTCAAACTCGAAAGCGCCCTCAACTAAAGAGCGATTGAAGAATATAGTTCTTGCGGCGGTTCGATCTCCCGCGTTTTCACAGCCAGCGGTCGGGCGCGGTAATGCTATGATTGATCGTAGGAACTTGACCCTCAGATGCTGACGTCTGCCGCCCCTTTTCATTGAGTAGACGCGCAGGCGGATTAGCCGGCGGCAAGCGAGTTTTTACTTGTGACCCGGCTTAGTCCTCGTACTACAATCGACGCGATCTCGTGGATATCGGTGGTGAGGCCCAGCCTTTGGTTCTCCTCTAAACTGAGCCGATTTAGAGCGCATAGTCCGTTCATGCCTAACGATGTGAACGAGGTGCGCAGTCCCGCGTAGTCTACCTGCAAACCTAAGCCGAGGCGCTGTGCTAGGCGATCATAGTCCTCCTGCATCTGGCGCACGTCGGGCTGGCAACGCATCTCCCAGCCAGCATCGAGTTCGTTCTTGCTGTTTGGTTCAGCGATCATGTCAAAGAGAGCTCGGGCAGCGCCTCCGAAGCCGCCAATGATGTAGAGCGGGACTCCCGCGTTTACACTTTCCAACGCTTCCTCGGCGATGCCGGCGTACCGTCCTCGATATCTCGTCGTGCTACCTCCTAGGATGATTCGAACGTCGCTGTCCGTGGCCATCCGTTGTCTCATCAGGGAAAAACAGAGTGCATCGTGCGCCTTTGATCTGTCCGCAGAATCTCCAGGTTGCGGCAAGCACAATATGTCAGCGATTGCGCGCCGACGTTGCAACTGGTCCTGGGACATTTCTCGATAGTTGGGCCACGCCAGATAGCATGCGATATGATCTTGCGGCGCGTGGTTTGATTGATGGTACGCGCGTACGAGAGACTCAAATCTCGCACCGATACCTTGGGGCCGTAAATCCCCGCCCCACAACAGCCTGGCACCCAATAAGATAAGTTGGCAAGCCAAGTCCGTGGCCAAATCGTCCTGGTGCTCCGGTATCAATCCGAGAGTTTTCCAATTATCCGTTTCGGATATCGAAATCGCGACGTTGAGACCAAGCTCCGGATGCATCGAGCGGCTTTGTATCTTGTACTCCAGTTTTTCTGAACTCTTAGCCCGCAGCGCGGACCATTCTGAGAGACTTTGAAATGAAAGCAGCGGATAGCTTTCAGAGAGAAACGATAGCTCCTCTGCCGCTAAAGGCGGGTCAGGGTAGACGACGAGTTGATCGTGTGTGAGATCAGCCGTCGAAGTGACACCATTGCGTTCACGCTCCATGAGATCTGGTGGGTATAGCCTGAATTGTGGAGCGATCCGTTCGCTATCGACAAGCGAATGAAACAGCGCTTCGAGGTGTCGGGTTCTAACAAGTTCTAGAAGTAACGCGCTGACCACTTCTGCCGGATTTTTGGACCAACGCACTACCGGCATATTGCTGAGGAATGGAGATATCCTTGGCGCGAAGCTGCTAAGTGCGTCAAGCACTATAATAGGGCGCTGAAGACGACGAGCTTCAAGAATCTCGAATTGGCACCATCGGCTGTCCAACATGTTATCGGTCCAAACGACCAATACGCAGGACTCATTGATGTACTGCCGGATCGAGTCTTTCACAGGAAAGCCGTGTGGTATGTTGTGCGTATCGAAAAAGCAGGTCAGCTGGGTGTGCTCGTAGATGTAAGTGCGTAGCTCCCGAGCCAATGGCTCACCGCCGGTGTTACTCTCACCGCCGGTCTTGCTATGGCAGAGAAATATTCTCGGTGCAGAGCGCAGAAGCGTGCCGACCTCGGAGGCTTCGGGGGCACGCGCGTCTGCTGTGCGCAACGTAAGTTGGCCGAGTATCGCGTTCAATATCGCTTGGAAGATTCGCTCGTCGCTACTCGCCACAAGCGGATCACGCACTTGGATACAATTAATATCACCAAGCGCTTCGGAAGTTCGCTCGGCGTGCCCGCAGATCGAGACCGGAAGCAGTAGGTCAGTTGGACGAAGGGCGGCTCTAAGATCATCGATGTATCGCCGCCAACCACTGCGAGATTCAAAAAAATGATCGTCAATCAATAGGATTATAACATTCTTCTCTGCGCCATCGAAAGCAGGACTTCCCGGCGCGATGAAGTGGCCGTCTGTTTCGCGGCCACTCCAAATCCTGATGGGAATGCCGGATGGTCGCTGTCCCCGGATCAGGCGTTCATATAGAGCTTTTACAAGCGATTGAGCGGCGCTTGTTGGTTGGCCTTCGAAATCTTGCAAGACGATATGAATTGCGAGTGGGCGCATTGTTGTAGACAGGCCATCTGTAGTCAGCAACAGGGTGTACACCAAAGGTAGAGTGCACCAACCATAGCACGGATGTGCACAATATGTCAGCCGCAGGTCCGGTGGCGTTTCAGTCGCTGGTCGCTCGGGGCTCGCTGGTTCGAGGGAAGTTGCCGTTCGGCTCTCGACATTTTATCGCGTTGGTTGCATCCTGTAGCTTTGAGGGCAGGGAAGAGGAGATGTCGCGGAGGACGTTTTTTCATTTCATTACGTCCCAGACGTTTGGAGAGCATGGAACGTTCGGAATTTCTGGGTCGTAAAGCCGCAAGATGAAATCGATCGCGGATTTTTCGACAGCAGCGTTTTCGAAGCGAAGCAAAAAGAAAGTGATGATGCACTCAAGGCCTTCTTACGCGAAGGCGTTGACAACACGTCAGTGACTTGCGTTCTCACAGGCAGCGAAACATGGAAGCGTCGGTGGGTCAGATACGAGATTGCCCGCAACCTGCTAAAGGGTAACGGCCTGCTTACAGTTTACATTCACGGTGCGAAGAACGCTGCTGGACAAGTTGCTCAGAAGGGCGCAGATCCGCTTGCCCAGATGGGCGTTTACAAGACGGACGCTGGCAAATTTCTGGCGGAATGGAAGGGGGGCAAGTGGGTGAAGTACGACGACTACACTCTTGCGGTACCTAAGAGTAGCCTTTGGTTTAATGCTCCCACCGACTCCAGCGTTGTGCAGCTATCGGATCACTGCATGAGCTATGATTTCATTCAACAGGATGGGCGTAACAACATCGGAGGTTGGATCGAAACAGCGGCGGCCCTGGCGGGGCATTGACTCCGCGGCTCTGCCGCTATCCTGAATGGTGCCTGCCAGACGCGACCGTTAAGATGCTCAGAAAACTCGCGCGGCCGGACCGGAGAAGGCTCGAAAATCGAGGAGCCTAAGAAGTCTTGGGAGGAGCATCAACGGGCGAATTGAAGAAGCGATGAAGATCCGTTCAAAATATGGATGGTGCCTCGTTTGAAACAACGGAGTCGCATTTGAGCCTATATGAGCTTGCCATCATTGGAAGTGTCACTGAGGAGCGTCTGACCAGTCTCAAGCGGACGATAGCTGAGATGATCGGCGACTTCGGTTTGAGATTGGACGCAGACGTGGTGATACACAATGCCGCTTCACTACATAGCCGTGATTTGAAGGCGTCCTTTGTCGGACTTTACTTTGGGGGTGACGCATCTAAAGATCTGGAGGCCATCGACCTCCTTCTCCGATCAAGCGCTCCAATACTCCCAGTCGCTTCATCTGCTGAGTGCTTTCAGGCCGAAATCCCCCCTTGTTTGCACTTCCTCAATGGAGTGTTTCTTCGTGCTGACGACCCACAAATGAGAGAAGTTAGCGCTGCTCTCCTGGAGTGTGTCGGTTTGTTGAGAAAGCAGCGTCGACTTTTTGTCAGCTATCGCCGCGCTGAATCCCGTACTGCCGCAATGCAGTTGCATGATGCGCTTACTTCGCGGGGCTTCGACGTGTTTCTGGATACGCACGATGTCAGGCCAGGAGAACCATTCCAGGATGTTCTTTGGAACCGTCTGTGTGATTCCGATGTTTTAATCATGCTCGACACCCCCAGTTATTTTGAGAGCAAATGGACGAGGCACGAATTGGGACGCGCCCGGGCGAAGGGGATACATATTTTGCGCCTTGTGTGGCCCAATCATATTCCCAACAGGCAGACGGAATTTGCTGACACGATCTATTTAGAGAGAGAGCAAGTGGAGGAGACAGGTCTTACCGAAGGGGTCCTGCACGACATTGCTCTTGCCGTAGAGCGGCTTCGAAGCAAGAGCATTGCCTCTCGGTACATGGCGATCACAGGCAGTTTACGAGCAGACATCGCCCGTATTGGGGCTTCCGTCCTCGGTGTTGGCTCCCACCGTGCTATTTCAATTCAACTGGAGGATCGCAGGCGACTATGGGCCTATCCAGTCGTTGGGGTTCCTACGGCGGAATTGTTGAACGATGTTGCTGACAAAGCGCGTCAAGCGGATCAAAATGGCGTTCCGATTCTCATTTATGACTACGTTGGCTTATCTGAAGCTTGGATCAATCACCTGAGGTGGTTGGATCAGAATATCAAGGTGGTTCGGGCCATTCGATCGGCAGAGGCGCACTGGCAACTGGCTGCATGGGAAGGCTAATATGACAGGAGCTGTTTTTCTTTCAGCGAGTGTCCCCGATCCGAAGCGTGCTCCTGACTTCGCGCGGACAGCAGATCCGGTCGCAATATCCTCAGCCGTTCGAGCACTGGTGCATGTCACTCTGGGTCGCCGGCAACTAGTGTGGGGTGGGCATCCCGCGATTACGCCGATGATTTGGATCATCGCTGAAAGTTTGAGCGTTGACTACAGCCAATGGGTCAAGCTGTATCAGAGCGAATTTTTCAAAGATGAATTCCCGGAAGACAACGCGCGTTTCCACAACGTCACCTATACGACGGTCGTAAAGAGTGATCGGGAGGAGAGCCTGCGTCACATGCGCGAGAGAATGTTCAAAGAGAATGAGTTCGAGGCCGCTGTCTTCATTGGCGGGATGGGTGGGATATTAGACGAGTTTGATCTGTTCACAACCATTCAGCCAAAAGCAAGCGCGGTTCCGATACTCTCGACAGGTGGCGCCACTCTCAATCTCGCATCTCGGCTCAAAGCGCTGCCAGCGGATCTGCGGACTGATCTTGATTACGTCGCTGTCTTTCATCGACATTTGGGAATTCCAGAGTGGGAGCGGCGGTATAGTCACCCAAACGAACAGCCGGCCTCTATGAAGGACAGGAGTTAGAATTGCTGGGCGGCCGCGCACAACACTCGAACGGACCATGCGATACCGGGTCCAAGAGTAGCCTCAGTTAGGAAGCGGTCGAAAGCGGAATCCTTCCGCAGGGTCTTTTGAGATGTGCTGATCGATCACGATGTGGCGGCTTTGACTTCAGATCGAGAGCAAAACACATCGAGAGACAAGAGCCAATCAGCAAGTCCAGGATGCGAATTGCGCTGGCCCGGGCGCCGCTAGTCCGAGGGACGAGATCCTTTCGATGGCTGTCGAACCGAAGCCGGTCAGGAAGAAGCGGAAGCCGAAGCCGCGCGAGCCGGACGTCTACTACGTCGTCGCGATTGAGGATTGGGGGTGGGGCTATTCGTTCAGCCTCAACTCGGATCGGCAGCCTGTCGATCCCTACAACGAATTCCGCCACCTGCAGGTGCGGGGCAGGTTGCTGCACCCGAAGGGTCTGAGGACGGACCGGATCGAGCTGACGTTCCTGCCTTCGAGGGACTTGGAGCAGGAGGAGCGCAAGGCGCTACGGCCGCTGGGCGTCGGGTCGCTCGACGGGTACGGCACCCCAATCACTGGGTTGCTGCCGCTGCCCAGGGATGCGCTGCCTCCGATCCTGCAGATGATGATCGGCGAGCGCTTCAAGTTCGTCGTGATGCACGGCACTAAGTTCAGCCACCGGCGGGCTACGCTCCACGGTTTTCGACTGGAGGTGAAGGTCGATCCCGACGATCTGCCGGAGGGCGTCGAGCTGCCGGACTAGCTCGGTGGCGCACGCGACATGCCGCATGGTAGACAGGTCGCCATGAAATTGCGTATCCCCGCGAAGGCTACCCGGCCCGACGCCAAGAAGCTGGAGCTCTACCGCGGGCGCAAGGCCAGGCGGCTCCATCTCTTCGTTTCGGACGTCGAGCCGCAGTCCAAAAAGATGCGCGAAGGCGACCGCATCAAGTTCCAGGACAGCCTGCTGAAGGACATGGACCGCGGAAGCCGGCAGGCGTTCAAGGGCGACATCGCGCTCGATCTGCGGCTGGCGACGACCCGTCACGATGCGCCCCAGGCGCACACGATCGCCAAAAATCTGCTCGACCTGTTCGGGTCGGCCGATCCGAGCCTCGGCGGCCCAGACCGGAAAGTCCTCTACCATGACGACAGCCAGATCCACGCATTGTCGGTATCATGCAGGCATGGGGAAGACGAGCCGATGATCGCGGTCGATGTGCGTTCGATGAGCGCCTTCCGCGACGATCTCGCTATCGCCGGAATGGCGGACCGCGACGACTATGAGGATGGCCGCGACCGCATCGAGAACATGCGGATCCTTCGCGAGTTTCTCGAGGAGGAAGCGGCCAACAGGGCTGCGCTGGGCGGAGCGAAGTACGAAGCCATGCTGCAGTTCTACCGGTGGAATGCCCAGAACGCCGCGCTCGCCTATGCGAGCGTCACCACCGGCTCGCTCGCTTGGCTGTTCGACGTGCCGCGGCGAGGGATCTTCAATCCTTTCCCCAAGCAATGGGACACCATGTTCCGGAGCGCGCCGCTGCGGATCGAGCTGGGCGAGCTTCCGACGAAGCCGGGCGAGTCGGCGCAGTTCAAGCAGCGCGTGCAGGCGGAAGTCGCCGCGTTCAAGCAGAAGTGGAACTGGCTGATATCGCCCCTGGTCGTGCCGGTCGCGCTGCAGCTCGTGGTCCGACCCGGTCCGGGCATGCCGAAGGGCGTGCTGCACGACCTGGACAACATCGTGCGGGACTATCTGATCCCGCATTTCGTGCCCACGTTCGGCACGGTCAGCGACTTCCGGTGGCTCTTCGAGAGCATGCGCGAAGAAAATCCCGCGACCGCAGACCGCTTGGGGCTGGATCGGATGCCGCCCAAGGGGACCCGGGCCGGGGTGACCCGCTATGAGGCGTGGCGCCTGCCTGCGGCGAAGAAGGGCGCGAAAGGGTTCGTGAGCGCCGCGATCGTGCTCGACGATATCGTGTCCGGAGGTCTGTTCCAGCAGATCGATCGGGAAATCGGCGAATGGGCTGAAAAATTGGATTGATCGCCTGGGCGCTCTGCAAACCGAGCGTCGTCTCGTCGGCGGAAGCGGGCCTGCTAGTGGAAATACGATGCCCGGACGAGCATGGGACGACACGCGTCGCGCGAAGGAATCGAGAATGCGCACCTTGTATCAATATTTTGTCTAACTGACATTGCGCGAGAATCATGTTGTTCGCTTCGCTTCGGAAGGTGGGGATTTGGATGACGTTTCGGAACTTGATGATCTCGTCGAGCGCCGCGATGGCACTGCTCGCGAGCGCAAATATTGCGGACGCAGGTTTTGTCCAGTCGTGGCTGGACTCCAAAGGCGGCTGCCAGCCGGGGCCGCTGCAATTGATGGGCGACGTGCGGCCCGGCGACCGGGCGTTCCTCGGCAGTCCGGCCCAAGATTGGACCGACGAGGACGTGGAGGAGTATCGGACCGTCTACGCGGCCTGTGTCCGACGATTCGCTTCCTTCGCGACCGGGATGGTGAACCCGACTCCGGAAAAGATTGAGGCCCGCGTCGCGGAGGCGGTCGGACGCCTGAAGCGCAATTTCATCGAGCCGGCTCGGGCGCAGGCGAGCGCCGAGAGCGCGAAGATCGAAGCGCGGCGCAAGCTGGCCGAGGAACGGGCGCTGCGCGAACAGGAGCAGCTCGCCAGACAGGCCGAGCGTGACGGTGAGGCGGCGGCGGAGTCCCGCCGGCTGGAGGAAGACCGCGCACGTCGCGACCGCGAGCGGCTTCAGGAGCAGGCGAAGCGCGACCGTGCCGCCGCCGAGGAGGCGCGTCGGCGCGTGGAGGCCGAAGAACCGAAGATCGCGGAGGTGGCGAAGGAGGCCGACGCAGCACGGCGAGAGTGTGAGGCGGCGGAGCAGCGGCTTGCCGAGATCAGGAGCCGGCTCGGCGCCGAGGAGGAAAAGCGCCGCAAGGCCTTCGCCGAAGTGCAAGCCGCGGAAGGCGCTTGGTCGCAGAGGGGCGCGCGCGAAGCCGAGGGCGGAAAACTGGGGATCGTCGCCGGCGACTTCCACCTCCGGTTCAACGAGATGTCCGCTTCCATGAATTTCGATCTGCGCGCCTTGAGCCTGGGCTGCAGTTCCCAAGTGAAGACCGCGTGCAGATTCAAGGTGAACGAGCGAGTCTTCGTGACGACGGCTTCGCAGAATGACGACCCGCTCGCGACCGAAATCACCGTCCTGCACGATCCCGACGGCGCCGTCTCGGTCGCCACGGTGCAGGCCGTAACAACGTTCATGATCGTCGCGCGACTGCTAAATCCCTCAGGCGATCGGCAGAGGCAAGGCGAGATGGTGATCTCATTGCTCAATGGCTTGAAGGATAAGTCAGAAAGCCACGCCAATCTGAACGGAATCCACTATCTGCTGATGAAGAATGCGGCAGGGCTGTTCTTCATAGCCGAACCGGCGGCGACATAGTTCGGCGACGTGCCGGACTGTTTCAGCGAAGGATCTGCGTGAGGTCGTTCGCCAGCTCCGCCGGAGGTTACCCAACTGACGCCCCGAAAGGCAGGCTTGCCCCCGCCAGCGGCTCAGTCAGCCGGCGGTCCGTGCCGTGGTCGGGACCGACTTTCCGGGGGATCCGGGGTTGATGTCGGGCTACCCGTTCAGCGAACATGGCATCGGTGCCACTTTGGTGAGCGGACTGGTCGATGCGGCTGCATCGGTGGAAAAGCTCAAGAAGGACGTCCGTTTTGCCGTCCAAGGGTCGAAACGGTCGCTTCGCTATCGTGACGCGGGCGCGTGCGCCGCGCCGAGTTAAGGCCGGACGCAGAGGTAGCGCGCATGCGGAACGGCGTGACGTCTGCCGACGGAGGGTTGCGAGATGCTCGCCCTTGTTCTGGCTGATGAAGAGACAGCTGCGGCTTGCGGCGGCTGATGGACCCCAAGCGGTCGTGCGGTTTTGTGACCTTCGCGCGTGCGAGGAGAAATGGACCTAAGCACCACGGCGGACAGTTTTCCACAGATTCACTTTTATCCAAAAGATCAATGACTTGGGCTCCAAAAACCTATTGAACTCTCAGGCTGTTTGAAGGACCGTCTGCCATTGGGACGGGTAACTCCATGAACGTCGGTACATTAATCCGGGTGCGGTCGTCGACCTGGAAGGTCACGGGCCATGAGCGGCGGGCGCACGGCAATGTCGTCTCCTGCCGCGGGATGTCCGGCCTTGTGAAGGGCAAGACGGCGCGGTTTGTTGTCGAACTCGAGGACGACTACGCCGTGCTCGACCCAGCGAAGATTGCGCTCGAACGCGACCACTCGGCCGGCTTTCTCGACACCAAGCTGTTCCTGGAGTCGGCATTCAGGTCGACGCCAACCACGACATCGCAGCCACTGACGCTCGGCAAGGCCGCTATCGACGATCTCGCCTTCCAGCATGTCCCGGTAAAAATGGCGCTGGCACAGGACCGGGTGCGGCTGCTGATCGCCGACGACGTCGGTCTGGGTAAGACGCTGGAGGCTGGCCTAATCACCTCCGAGCTGATTCTCAGGGGCCGGGCCGACCGGATATTGGTCGTCACCACCCGCGCCATGCTGGCGCAATTCCAGAAGGAGTTCTGGACCCGCTTCTCGATCCCGCTGTCGCGCCTCGACAGTGCGGCCATCCGGCGGATGCGCAACCAGATCCCCGCGCACTACAACGTGTTCGATCAGTTCGACCGATCGATCGTCTCGATCGACACTCTGAAACAGGACAGCCAGATCCGGGCGGCGATCGAGCAGTCAAGCTGGGACCTGATCATCATCGACGAGGCCCACAACGCCGCCAAGCGAGTCAGGGGCGGCGGCAATCTGAGCCTTCGATCGAAGCTGGCGAAGCTTCTGTCGCGCAAGGCCGACTCGCTGTTGCTGCTGACCGCGACACCGCATGACGGCTCCAGGGAAAGCTTTGCAAGCCTGATCGAGATGCTGGACCCGACGCGGGTCCCCGATCCCGAGAAACTGCATCGCGACGACATCGAGGATCTCGTCATCCGCCGCTTCCGCACTTCTCCTGAAGTGCTGGCGGCGCTCCAGTCGACGATCCCGCCGCGCGAACTTCATCGCCGCGGTTTCCCTTTGAGCGACAAGGAGGAAGCGGCCTACACAATGATCGCCGAGCTCAAGCTCGATCTTGACATGGATGCACCAGCAAGCCGCGCCATCGATCTTTTCCGTACGACCCTTGCGAAAGCGATTTTCTCCAGCCCCGCTGCCTGTCTCGAGACCGTGAGGGGACGGATTGCCCGCATTGAGCGGGGCACAGGCAAAGGCAGCGAAGCCGACAAGCAGAAGCTATCCGATCTGGCCGAACTACTTTCCTCAATCGAACCCAGCGATTTTCGGAAGTACCAGGACTTCCTGCAACTGCTGAAGGACATCAAATGGGCCGGCAAGGACCGGCGCGATCGTCTTGTAGTCTTCTCGGAGCGCATCCGGACGCTCGCATGGCTGGAGGAGCGCCTCACCGCCGATCTTGGCCTCTCGCCTGAGATGATCGGACGCGTCGATGGTGCCAGCGTCGAGGCGGACGCGAAGACACAGCAGGTGCTCGAGGATTTTGGCCAGGAGCGGTCGCCGATTCGCATCCTGCTCGCCTCCGACATGGCCTCCGAAGGTCTCAATCTGCATTTTCAGAGTCATCGGCTGGTCCATTTCGACCTGCCTTGGTCGCTGCTGCGCTTCCAACAGCGCAACGGGCGCGTCGACCGCTATGGTCAGGACCGACCGCCGCAGATCTACTACTTCGTCGGCGAGAGCCGTCATCCAAAAGTGCGCGACATGTGGGTGCTTGAGAAGTTGGTCGAGAAGGACGAGGCGGCCCAGGACGGCGTCGGCGATCCCGCCGTCTTCCTCGGTGCCGGCGACGTCGAGCGCGAGGAGGAGGTCGTCGCCAGGGCCGTCAGCGATGGCAGGGGCGCAGAAACCTTCGCCGCCGAAATGGATCAACGCGCCGCAAATGCATCAAGGGCCAAGACCGTCGACGATGAGTTCGACGCGCTGTTTGGAGACTATCAGGGCGTTGACAGTTCCTTGGCTGTGCCGACAACAAGTGCGTCGGGCGTGGAAATGCCGCCACGACTTTTTCCGGACACGTTCGCCTACGCCGAGGCAATGCTGCAAAGGCTCGCCGAGCCGAACGAGAGGGTCTTCGATACCGCGCCAGACGTCGACCAGACTGCCCGCATTATCAGCCTTCCGATCCCGGGCGACATGATGAGCGACGGCGGACTTGGCTATGGCCGAACCGACCAAGTGGACGACCGCTACATGCCGATCGAAGCCGTCGGCAAGGGCGGCACGGTCGAGCTGTCCGACCGTGCTGAGGTCATAAACACCGCGATCGCGCAGGCTAAGACCGACGAGCGGAGTTGGCCGCACGTCCAGTATCTGTGGGACGGCCATCCGATCCTTGACTGGTTCGGCGATCGCGCGGAGACGTTCTTCCCGGAAATGAGTGCGCCGCTCTGCATTCTGCGTGGCCGCCTTGCCGAGGGCGAGGTCGTCGTCATCCTGCAT
Organism: Bradyrhizobium sp. UFLA05-89; assembly: GCF_059803475.1. Classification (NCBI taxonomy): domain Bacteria; kingdom Pseudomonadati; phylum Pseudomonadota; class Alphaproteobacteria; order Hyphomicrobiales; family Nitrobacteraceae; genus Bradyrhizobium; species Bradyrhizobium sp. UFLA05-89. The sequence continues at coordinate 14,460 of NZ_JBANBA010000056.1, forward strand.
GGCGCGGTGCCGAATGAACTTGGCGCACCGGTAGTGGACTGCTGGGCGGCGGTGACGCTGCGAAATGGCCGTGTCACCGGCATCGAGCAGGTCAGTGATTTCGTGGCCCGTACGGGCCTTGCAGGAAGCGTCCCGAACAAGGGCAAGCCGGACGTGGAGACCGCGGCCAGGACGCTTGGGCCGGCCGTCGATGCGTTCCAGTCGCACCTCGTCAAGCTGCGCAAGGAGCGCCAGGCCGAGATCGAAACTAGCCTCGACGCTACGCTCGAACGGCTTGCCGGCCTTGAGGTGCGCTTCCGCGCCGATCTCGATTTGAAATTTGCCGATGTCCCTCAGGACGGTTCACAGTTGACCATCCAGCAACGTCGCCAGAAAACCCGGCGCCAGAATCGCGCGGCCGAGATCGACACAATCTTCGCCGACCTCGCGGCCTGGCACTCAAGCCGGCGGCGAATAGTGGATGACCCTAATCCGTTCGTTGCAATCAAGGCCGTGTTCGTTGGGTGAGCAATGGATCTGATCGGAATCGAGAACGAGGCCGAATTCTTCCCGGCTGGCGCACTGTCGGACTCGCTGCAGGACGAGCTGCGCGAGATCGCATCACGCTGGTCCAAGGCTGTCGATGGCGAAAACCCGATCGATCGCCTCGCGGGCTGCTGTGAGCCGTATCTCGTTGCGTTGCGTAAGATCCGCAATGCCACCGATGCCGCCACCGGCACCGAGTGGCGCCAGAAGATCACTTACGCGCTCGTGACGGCGCTCGGCTATAAGTACGATCGAAAGAGCCTGCATACTGCGCTCCGGGGCGAGACCCTTGTCCCGGCGCTGGCGAGCGTTGCTGATGTCGAGGGACGCGATGTCGCTTGGCTGATTGAAGCACCGCTCGTTAGCGTCGATGACGAGAGCACGGACCCGCTGTCGCTGAATTTTCGGGCCGAGCAGTTTCCGAACGACGAACGCGAGTTCGCCGAGACCGAGCGCGCGATCGAGGAAATCCTAGGCGACGGCATTTTCGAGCTGCACCGTCCTCCCCGGCTCGTCATAGTGTTCGGGCTATCCCAGATCGTGCTGGTCGACCGTCACAAGTGGCCGGCGCGCTCGGTCCTGCGGTTCGATCTGCAGGAGATCTTCTCGCGCCAGGACAAGGACACGCTCGCGACCATGGCGTGCCTGTTGTCGCGCGAGGCGCGGGTGCCTGATCAGGGCATACCGATCGCCGACCGCATCGAGGAAGAGGCCCAGCGCAACGCAAATGCGGTCACGACCTCGCTAAAGCGGACTGTCCGGGACGCTATCGAGATCCTCGGACAGGAGCTACTCGACATCACCGAGGGCAAGTATCCCTCTGGTCCGCGCAACGGCGTCTGGATCGACGGACCCGAACTGTCGCTCGAATGCCTGCGCTACATGTACCGCCTGCTGTTTCTGTTCTATGCTGAGGCCAACCCGCGGCTAGATGTGCTGAACCTCAGAGATCCGGTCTACGCCAGCGGCTACAGCATCGAGGCGTTACGCGAACTGGAATCCGTCCGCCTGCGCACGCCGGCTGAAAAGAACGGCACCTATCTCTGGGAGAGCCTGCAGCGCACGCTCGGCCTGCTCTACAGCGGCAGCGGCGGCGCTATGCGCCTTCCGGCCGTGAAGGTCTCGCTGCTCGATCCCGAAAGCACGCCGATCCTGAACTCGATCAGGCTTCGCAACGAGGCCGTACAGAAAGTCATCCGTCTGCTTTCACTCAAGCAATCTAGCAACGGCACGGCGCGGATTTCCTACGCGAAGCTGGGCATCGGCCAGCTCGGCGCCGTCTACGAAACGCTGATCTCGTTCACCGGCGTGGTCGCTAAGCATGATCTCATCGAGCTCCGGCCTCCGAGCGGTCGCGGTTCGCTGGCTGCTGAAGAGGACAACGAAACGTCCGACGCGAGCCAGGATGCGGACGAGGTCGAAGACGAGGACGACGAGGACGGCGACGCCGAAACCGCGTCGCGGCGGGACGACGTCGACTTGCTAGTGCCGAGCTATTTCGTGCCACGCAGCCGTGCCAGCGAATTCAAGCCGGAACAGGTCATCTTCAACGGGCCCGAGGCCCGGGTCTATCCAAAGGGTAGCTTCATCTACCGCCTGGCCGGCCGCGACCGCGAGAAGTCGGCATCCTACTACACGCCCGAGGCGCTCGCGCGGCTGTTGGTGAGACATGCGCTGCAGGAGCGCTGTAAGGACCTTGCAGCCGACGAGATCCTTGATCTGAAGATCCTCGAGCCGGCAATGGGATCGGCCGCGTTCCTGGTGGAAACGACCAACCAGCTTGCCGACATCTATCTCGAGCGCAAGCAGAAGGAGACCGGCAGGACGATCCCTCAGGACCAGGTCGCGTTGGAGAAGCAGAAAGTCCGAGCCTTCATCTCCGATCGCAATTGCTTCGGCGTCGACATGAACCCAGTCGCGACCGAGCTCGGCGCGATCTCACTGTGGCTCAATGGCCTGCATGCCAGCGAGTTCTCGCCCTGGTTCCGCGACCAGCTCCACGCCGGCAACTCGCTCGTCGGCGCGAGGCGCGCGTCCTATGCGCCTTCACTGATGTCGGCGAGTAAGAAGGACGATCTCTGGTACAGCCACAAGCCGCAGGAGATCGGCTGGCGCGGCGACCTGCCTGAAGGTCACATCTGGCAGTTCCTGCTGCCAGCCGAGGACATGGCACGGTTCGACTCCGACAAGTCAATCGCCGAATTTGCGGTTGAAGCGCAGAAAAAGATCAAGGCTTGGCGAAAGGACGGCTTCTTCGCCAGGCTCGAGCCCCATGAAACCAAGCTGCTGCAGAAGCTCAGCCGCATCGCCGAGGAACTGTTCGACATCGTGGCCGACGATCTCGCAAAAAGCCGTGCCTCGACCAATGACGCGATCACGATCTGGCTAGACAACGAAATGCCTGGCGTTCGCGGGCTCGACTTCCACGAGAAGGACCGGTACCTGCAGAAGCTGATCGGCGCGGACCGCGCCTCCAACACGCTGCCCTACAAGCGGCTGAAGACGGCGATGGACGCCTGGTGCGCCCTGTGGCTGTGGCCGCTAGACAAGGCGCATCTGCTGCCGTCGCGCCAGGAATTCTTGCATGGCATGACACTGATCCTCGAAGGCGGCTTCATGCCGGACGGATCGATCGCGGTTCCGAGCATCGAGGAATTTTCTGCGCCCGAGCGCGATCTGTTCGACCAAATCAAGGCCGATGAGAAAGCAGGCTCGAAGTCGGCGCCGAAAAAGAAGCAGGCAGCGCTTTTCCACGAAACCGACGTCGACGCGCTTATCCAGGAAGTCGAATGGCTCGGCGTGGCGATGGAGGTAGCCCAACGTGAGCGGTTCACTCACCACGACCTGATCTTTGCGGACGTCTTGAGAACTCGCGGCGGCTTCGACGTCATCGTCGGTAATCCGCCCTGGGCCAAACCGTCGTGGAATGAGGCCGATGTACTTGGAGACCTCGATCCCGGATTTGTCACGCGCAAATTGTCAGCGGTTGATACTCGGAAAGCACGAGCCACTGTTCTTTTAAGGAACGCCGACCGAGACAGGTTCTTGGCTGCCTACACTTCAACAAAGGGGGCAATGACCGCAACTGGTTCTGAAGTCATGAATCCATTTGCCGGCGGCGGCCAGAACAATTTGTACCGTTGTTTTCTCGACTTGGGATTCCGTCTGGTTTCACCTGCCGGCTGCGTCGCTCTGATCCATCAGGATGGCCATCTGACCGATCCAAAAGCCGGCAATTTTCGACGCGAGTGGTACGGACGAATCTCGAAGCATTTCGAGTTTATCAATCGCATTAAAACCAAGAACTTCGCAGAAATTGCGCACTATACCCGATTTAGTTTGAACATTTACCGCGGATACTCTGGTGACGTTTCTTTCGAGCAGTTTACAAACGCCTTTCTCGCTTCACAGATTAACGATTCTTACCGTCATGACGGCATCGGTCCGCTACCCACTATTTTGACCTCAGATGGGAATGCAGAGATTAGTGGTCATCGGGATCGCATTGTACGCATCGACAAGGCCGCTCTGGCAACGATCCATACTTTGAGCGAAGGAAACGATACGCCGCTCCTGCACGGGCGTTTCATTCAACCGTACTCGGCTCGCATGCTCGAGGTTTACCGAACAATGGCTGCTGCGCCTTCCCTTCGAGAGGCTCTGCCAATCGCTCGAGCCGCCGGAAACGGCGGAGAAGCCTCGAGTGACGTTGGAGCGAGCTGGCAGATGAGTGGCGTGTTACACGAGAGCGGATCCCAGAGAGACGGCATAATCAGGCGTGAAACCTCGTTCCGAGATCGGCCATCCGAAATGGTGATCTCCGGGCCGATGCTCCACGTCGGCAACCCGCTCTACAAGACGCCGAACCAAAGTTGCCGTACGAAGGCCGACTACGAGGTAGTGGATCTTAGCGCTGCACCCGACAGCTACCTACCGCGCAGCAACTATGCGCCGATCGGACCGATCAGAGGCTTTGTCTCAAGATTGCCGCGGTGCTTGTGGAACCCAGCAAAGAGTCATGTGGACTTTTTCCGCATGGCATTTCGTCGAAGGATCAATCTCAATGCTGAACGAAGCTTGATTGGCGCAGTCATCGCTCCAGGTGTCGCTCACATTCATGCTGTCGAGAGCGTTGCGTTCGATCGCAATGCTCATCTCTTGACGATGATGACTGCGGCAACATCTCTTGTGTTCGATTTCTTTATCCGATCCTCTGGACGGGGCGATCTGTCCGCATCTGATGTGGCCCGCTTCCCGTTTATAGATTTCGGTGATTCGGCCACGAACCGAAGCCTTAGACTGACCTGCTTGACCAGCAGCTATGCCGATCTCTGGAACGATAACGCGAGTGAACTCGCTCCGCTCGCCTGGCATTCGAGTGACGCTCGACTTTCTCTCGAGGGTCCGATCAAGGGTCCGAAAACCTGGGATCGGTCGGCCGCGCTCCGGTCCGATTTCGCCCGCCGCATGGCGCTGGTCGAGAACGACGTACTGGTCGCCCAGGCGCTCGGCCTGAAGCTCGACCAACTGATCGACATCTATCGAATTTATTTTCCTATCCTGCAGCAATACGAGGCCACAACCTGGTACGACCAGAAAGGCCGCATCGTCTGGACTGCCTCTAAGGGCCTGCCCGGCATCGGGTATCTCGAAGACGGTAGAAAGCCGTCTCGCGGCCGCTGGGACGAAATCCTCGCCTCCGGCGCGACGCATCTCGAATGCGAGGCGACGATCGATTTCCTGCCGGGCGGTTCGAAACGTGCCAAGCGGACCTTCGAGGGGCCGTTCGATACCTGTAGCCGCATCGATGACTACAAACGCGCCTGGGCGTATTTCGAGAAGCATCGCGAGAACAAGGCCGCGGCATGAACCCAATCATTCTTGGCCGCCAGGTCGAACAGAGCCTGAAGGATCTGGTTCGCGCGACGCTCAATACCACGAGCGTCGGCTTCGACGGCACGGTCGAGCGCTTCCTCGCCGAACCCGCCAATTTCATCAAGGGGCCGTGGATCTCGGTCGCGATGCCCTTCAAGCAGTCAGTCGCGCCAGGCGAACCGTTCGAACAGCCTTTCCCCAAGGTGCCGCTGCGTTTTCCCCCCTACCAGCACCAATTGACGGCCTTTGAACGTCTTGGCGGCAAGAGCCTGCGATCGACGCTGGTCGCGACGGGCACCGGCTCCGGCAAGACCGAATCCTACCTCTGGCCAATCCTCGAGCACTGCCGCGTCAACCTTGGCAAGCCGGGCATTAAAGCGATCTTGATCTATCCGATGAACGCGCTCGCGACCGACCAGGCGCGGCGCATTGCACGCGCCATCAACGATATCTCCTCGCTGAATGGCGTGCGGGCTGGCATCTATGCCGACGCCGAGCCAGTCTCGCCAAGCGACGCGATGACCGAGCAGGAGGTCATTACGCGGCGCGCCGCCATGTGGGAGAAGCCGCCGGACGTCCTTTTGACCAACTACAAGATGCTCGATTACCTGCTGCTGCGCGGCAGGGACCAGCCGCTCTGGGCGACGAATGCGCCGGAATCGCTGCGCTTCCTCGTGGTCGATGAACTGCATACCTTCGACGGCGCTCAAGGCGCCGACCTCGCGCTGCTGATCCGCCGGCTGAAGCATCGCCTCGGCACGCCTGCCGGACATCTGGTCTGCGTCGGATCGTCCGCAACGCTAGGCTCAGGCGCGGATGCTGCCACAGAACTGCGCGCATATGCCGGCACGATCTTCGGCGAGACCTTCGACGAGGAAGCCGTCATCCGCGAAACTCGCCAGACGCCGGACGAGGTTTTCCCCGAGGCTGAGTATTTCGAGTGGCCCGATGACGCGGAGGTCGAGGCGGCGCTCGATCGCTCGATGCGACTGAGTCAGGCAGAGACAGCGCGCTACCTCGCCAAGTGTCTCTTTCCTGAGCCTGACGATGGTGAGCTTGAGCAGATCCACGAAGGTGACCCTGCATCGATCGCCTGGCGTCTGCTTCTCGGAAGGCTGCTGCGCGAACACGTCGCGACCCAGCGGGTCGTGCGCATCATCGCCGAAGCCCGAGCGCCTCTCAACCTCGACGCCATCGCCGAGCAGCTTGGCAAGGTCAAAGCGCTATCTAAGAGGACACTCGATGGGCGCGAGCGACTTGCCGAACTGATCGTCTCGCTGGTGGCGTGGGCGCGATCAGGCTCTGAAGTCGTGCCGCAGCCGCTGTTTGGTGTGCGCATCCAGACCTGGGTGCGGGAAATGGCGGGCATGGTAGCAACGCTGCCGCAATGGCAAGCCGACAACAAGCGTTCGCCGATCGACCTCGTCCACGCGCGCGACCGCGAGGAGAGCGCGTTGAAGCGCATGTTACCGCTCGTGAACTGCACGCGCTGCGGCACCACGGCACATATCGGCCGGCTGCCTGCCGCTGGCAATTGCCTCGGCGCACCGCTCAACGAGCTCTACGAGGAATACTTCGACGACCGGTCGACCCGGCTACGGTTGATCTACCACGAGAGCGTCAGCCGGAAAGCCGGCACCTCCGGCCGTGGCGGCGTCGTCACCGGATTGCTCGACTGCGAGAGCCTCGAATTCATTCCGGGCGACCACGACAACGGCTTGGAGCCGGGCACACGCAGCCCTGTGTGGCTGTACGATCCGACCGCCGGCGGCTCGGTCGACCGCACCTGCCCCGCGTGCGGCTATGGTCACGGTCTGCTGCTGTTCGGCCTGCGCGCGTCGCGAGTAACTGCGGCGCTCGCCAACACGCTCTATGCCTCCCAGCACAACGAGGAGGATCCGCAAGCCAAGCCGCGTCTTCTGATGTTCTCCGACTCGGTGCAGGACGCCGCACAGCGCGCGGCGGTGACCGAAATTCGCAACACCGTCTCGGTGGTCCGCAAGTCCCTCTTCAAGGCGCTTAGGCAAAGCGAGACGCAGGGCCTGACGCTGTCTGACGTTATCAAGAAGCTGCCCGCGAAGCTTCGCGCCGAACTCGGCGACGAGGTTTTTGCGGCAAGCTTCATAACACGCGACCAGACCTGGCGGGATCCATATCAACAGCTCCTCCGAAGCGATCATCTGCCGGACGGCGACCGGTTTATGTCTCATGTCGAGTGGATGCTCAGCTGGGAGTACTTCGAGGACCTGACTTACCTGTCGCATATGTCATCGTCGCTCGAGGCCTCCGGCATCGCGGTGGCAGATGTCTCGCCCGACATGATCGATGTGGTCGCGGACAGTCTGCCTGGCCGACTTGCTAACGCTGTATCAGGTCACTTCGAGATGAGCCGCGAGAGCGCCGCTCGTTTCATCTGCGGACTGCTGCAACAGATGCGGCGGCGAGGCGCGGTCGGACATGAGTATATCGTCAAGGGGATGCAAACCCCACCGCGGAACATTGGAGGACCCAACTATTTTGCGGCTGCCAGATCGCTCGGCATCAAGGATGTGCTGCCCATCCCTAATCATCGCAAAGGACCCGCGCCGGTGCCGGTCACGCTGCTCCGCTCGTGCGCAGGGTATCAGCCGTTGTTGCAGGACCATTCCACCAACTGGTATCGCGACTGGGCTGACAAATTCTTCACGGCGATCTCGCTCGCGCTGGTTTCACAGTACGACATCATCTTCAAGACGACGATGGATTGCCTCGAGGCCGCGAGCATCGTCCGTCGGATCGACAGGGTCGGTCCCTCGACCGACCATGGCTATGTTATCGAACCCGAAGTCATCACCGTCACTGATCGTGTGGTCCATCTGCGGTGCAATGCTTGCCGCCGGCAGGAAATCGCGCTCGAAGACAATTCCTCCGTCGTCGGATCGCCCTGCACACGCATCGCCTGCCACGGTACCCTCGAAAAGGACGATCACATCCTTCTGGCGTCGGCGACCGCGTTGCTCGGCACCGACCGCAATCATCGCGTGGTTGGCTTCGAACACACCGGCATCCTGGAGGTCGACGAGCGCCGCGAAATCGAGCGGGGGTTCATTGACAAGGAAGCACCCTGGGCCCCCAACCTGATCTCGGCCACGCCCACCCTTGAAATGGGCATCGACATCGGCGATCTGTCGACACTGGTTCTCTGCTCGGTGCCGCCCGAAGAGGCAAATTACGTCCAACGGATTGGCCGCTCCGGCCGGCGCGACGGCAACTCCCTGAACTTCACGATCGCAACCACGCGGCAGCACGACCTGCAGTTCTGGGAAGCCCCAGAGGCGATGCTGTCGGGGAGAGTCCGCACACCCGGGGTGTACATCGGCGCTCTGTCGGTCCTGCTACGCCAGGCGGCCGCTTTCTCGCTCGATTGCTTCGTGGCGACCGGCCAGCAGACGGGCGACTACGGCAAGGTGCGCAACATCCTCCGACAGCTCGATGAAAGCCGCGGCGACGGCTTCCCACTCGATTGGTTCTTCTTCCTCGAGCAGAAGGGTGCAGAGATCGCCAAGAACTTCATTGCATTGCTGCCCGCCGAAGTCGCAATACGACCCAAGGTTTCGCGCCGCATAACCGAATATCTCGCCGGCCGGGACGATCAGTCGCTGATCTGGCAGATCCGCTCGATCTTCGACGAAGCCAGGACCGAACGCGAGGAGCTTATCACACGCCGGAACGAACTCGATGCAGAGGCAAAACGAGTCAAGCGCCGCGCGCACGAAATGACCGAGGAGAAGCTGAACGAGCGTCTCGCAGAGATTAAGCGTGACAAGGGGCAGATCAACCATGCGATCCGCCAGAGCATAGACGACGTCTCGGTGCTGCGCTATCTGACGGACAAGGGGGTGCTGCCGAACTACGCCTTCCCAGAAGAAGGCGTCAAATTAAAGTCGATCCTGTCGCGACAATCGGAGGATGGTCGCCGAATTGAGAACGGAGACAACCTCGTCACCCGCGAATACGTGCGACCCGCAAGCAACGCACTTACGGAATTTGCTCTCGGCCAGACGTTTTACGCCAGCGGTCGCGAGGTCCAGATTGAGCGTATCGACCTTAACAAGCAAGATCAGACTACATTTCGGTTCTGCCAGAATTGTTCACATGTGGAGTTCACAGCGACCGCCGAGGCGTCCGCCAATTGCCCGCGATGCAGCGACGAGATGTGGGGAGACGGGGGCTCAACGCACAATGCCATCGAGCTGAAGACAGTCATTGCGGTCACCAGCGAGCAGCAGGCCGCGATTAGGGATTCCGACGAGCGGCAGCAAAAGCGGTATGACCGCAGCCTTGTTCCTTTCTATGGTCCGGCCGACATCGAGACGTCCTGGTACGGCCAGGACCACGACGGCTCCGCCGCTGCCTTCGGATTCGAATTTATCGCGCGTTGCGGTTTTCGTGACTTCAATTTTGGGCCACGTGCCTCCGCACCGGTTGGACCGAGAATTGCTGGTGAGAACCGCAAATCGCGCCCGTTCAGAATTTGCTGTGAGTGCGGGACTGTTCAACGGCCGCCTCGTGGTGATGACGACCCGGGTGAGCACACGGCCCGGTGCAAGGTGAAGCGCGACGATGATGGCGAGCTAGCACGAGAGGCTTGGGAAGACGAAGTCTTCTTGATGCGAAAGTTCGAAACCGAATCGATCCGGATGATCGTCCCCGTCATGGGGGAGGCCTCCCATGACGACATCAAGAGTTTCGTTGCCGGTATCAACCTTGGCATGCGCACACATTTTGCCGGGAAGGTCGACCACATCCGAAGTACGGTGGTCGAAGCCCAACTCGACGGCCTTGTCGCCATCCGCAGCCTCTTTCTATATGACGCGGTTCCTGGAGGATCCGGCTATCTACGGCAACTCGCCCAGCATCCTGACTCAATGCGAACCGTAGTGGAGGCTGCCGCGCAAGCGCTGCGAACCTGCCCCTGCGTTGCGGTCGAGGGCAAGACTGGCTGCTTCCGCTGTGTCAAGTCCTATCGGGCCCAGTTCGGCGCCGGCGAGCCGGATCGCGACACCGCGCTGCAGATGATGGACCGTATCCTCGCCAGCTGGAGCAACTTGACGCGAACGGAGACCGGCATCGACGCTCGGGTGCGAAATTTCGCTGTCGAAAGCAAGCTTGAGTCGCGCTTCATCCAGAAATTGGTCGAGCGTTTCGGGGAAGGCTGCGTCAAGCCGCACGTACTCGAGGGCGGTCGAATGGGCCATGTCCTCAAGGTCAGCGAAGGCGATAGGAGCCATTTCTGGAACATCGAAACTCAGGTCCAAATCGATAGGCGCTTCCGCGACGTACCTCGAAAACGCGTCGACTTCCTTTTCAGCCCGATCGGAGGCTCAAATGCGAGGCCGATTGTTGTAGAAATGGATGGACTAAAGTACCACGCGGCCACGGTCGTCGAGGATCTGACAACACGGTTGCTCCTCATGCGGTCGGGCCATACGCGCGTATGGACCTTGGGCTGGCAGGATCTCGAGGAAGGCGGGGCGGCCCCGCCAAACCCATTCACGGAGGCACGGCTTGGTCCCGCGCACGCGGGCATCCTGGCAAACCTGCTGGTGAGGCCGGAAATGGCTGGCCTGCAGACGGAAGTAGACTTCTTGCAGAATCGCACCTCACTGGAGGGTCTTTTCTATCTCCTCTCGTATCCGGAAATCGATTGCGGAGCCGCAGCTTCAGTTCTCGTGCGCACCATCGTCGGGCGTGGCCGCGACATCGCCACCTTACCCCGAATCTCGGCACTGTCCGATGACGGCCGTCTCTTCCTCGAAGAGTCCGACCTGTTTGGCCACATCGTCGATCGCAACCTGGACGTCTACCTTTCGGCGAAAAAAGTAGCGCCGAGCAACTGGCGCGACGAGGTCGATGACTGCCGAGTGCTGCTCCGCGGCACTTTGCCCGATGTTCCTGGCGACCAGACCGTCGCGCCCGGATACTCCGAGGCTTGGCGCGGGCTGTGGCGGCTCGTCAACTTTCTGCAGGACCTGCCCGGCTTCCACGTCGAATTCCAGGGTCTCGACACGCTCGAGGCGCCCGATGTCGACACCGTGGGAACTGCCCCGATTGAGGGCGCCTGGCTCGAGATACTGTCCCTCGCGGGGGAAGGCTTCAGGTCATTGGTTGAGGCCCTGCGGGCAGCCGATGCGGCGGTGCCCGATCGGCAAGGCTTCGACGTGACCCGCGATGGGGAGGTCGTCGGCATGATCGAGCTCGGATGGTCCCAGGCTCGCCTCGCCATCTGCGAAGAGCCCTTCGAGACAGCGGAGTGGGACCTTATCGTGTTCGAGCCTGAAACCGGCCAGTCAGTAACACAGGTTGTCGCCATGGTGCTGCGTAAGATTGAAGGAAGAGCCGCATGAACGCCGCAACACAATACAGGGTCTCATACGACCTCGGTTGTCTGCGCTCGCTGAAGAAGCTTCCCGACCGCATATCGGCGAAGTTCCTCGACATGATGACGCGCTTCATGAGCGACCCCTCGGCTCACGGCCTGAATTTCGAGAGCGTGAGGGGTACCGGTGACCGTGGCGTCAAGTCAGTCCGGATCGACCAGGGTTATCGCGCGATCGCGTTCATCACTGGGCACGACGTCATGTTTCTGCACGTGAACAACCACGATGATGCTTATCGCTGGGCCGAGAAGCGAGACGTGCGTATCGACGCCGCCACAAACAGAATCCGAGTGGTCGAGGCCGTCGACGTCGAGCAAGAAGTCGGAGCAGCAAAGGCAACCGACGCGGAAGCACCCGCCCTGTTCGCCGCGATTCCGGACGAACGGCTTCTGGCGCTTGGGATCCTTGCCGAAGAACTTCTGAAGGTCCGACAGTTGCGCGACCAGGAGGACCTCGACAGGAGCCAGGATGCATTCGACGCAACCAGCTACGATATCCTGTTTGCACTCGTGGCCGGCTACTCCGACGAGGAGATTAGAACCCTCGTCGGCATCAAAAGCGCCGACGAGGATACAGAGGAGAAGGCTGCTCCGACATTTGCCGACATCATCGCATCGGACGAGAGCCGACAGCATATCTTCATCCCGGAAACCGAAGACGAACTGCGTCGCGTCTTCGAAGGTGACCTAGAAGGCTGGCGGATCTTTCTCCATCGCGATCAGCGTAAAGTCGCCTATCGCGATTACAACGGCCCCGCCCTGGTGCGCGGCGGCGCCGGAACTGGCAAGACGGTCGTCGCGATGCATCGCGCCAAACACCTTGCCGACCAGATCGCTGCAGATGCCGCACGTTTGTCGGAAAAGGTGCTGTTCACAACCTTCACTACAAACCTCGCCATCGACATTCAGTCGAATCTCAAGACGCTATGTCCCGAACATCTTGAAGGGACGAACCCGAGGATCGAGATCATCAACCTCGACCGTTGGGTGAGCCAGTTCCTCAAGCGCAAGAAATTTCCTCGTGAGATCGTTTACTTCGGCGAGAACCGAGATCGCCTCGAGACGGTATGGCGGGAGGTTCTCGACGCACAGCGCCGGCCTGTCGGGCTCTCGGAAGAATTCGTTCGTGCCGAGTGGGAGCAGGTAGTACAGGCCAAGGGCGTGATGAGCGAACGCGAGTATTTCAAGGTGCCTCGCACAGGTCGCGGAACGGCGCTCGACCGGCGCAGCCGGGCTGTCCTTTGGAAGATCTTTTCCGACTATCGCGCACGGATGATCGATGAGAGCTTGGCTGAGCCCGACGACGGTTACCGCGAGGCGGTCGAGATACTGAAAGCTGAAGCCCCCAACCTTTCTTATAGCTCCGTGGTTGTCGATGAGGCACAGGATATGGGCGAGCAGGCATTCCGTCTCATCCGCGCCATTGTACCCGAAAAGGTTGGCGGCGACCGCAATTCGATCTTCATCGTGGGCGATGCACATCAGCGGATCTACGCGCGGCGCGCGACGATGACCGCGTGCGGAATCAACGTGCGCGGGCGTTCGCGCCAGTTGCGGCTTAACTACCGGACGAGCGATGAAATACGCCGATGGGCAGTCTCGATTCTCGAAGGCGTGCCTATCGATGACCTCGACGAGGGAACTGATAATCTGAATGGCTATACGAGCGCCTTCCGTGGTCCTCCGCCGGAACTTGTTGGCTACCCCAGCGAGGAGAAAGAGATCAAGGCACTGGCGGACTGGCTTCTTGCACTCAAGGCCGACGGGACACAACTGGCCGACATCGGCATCTTGCTGCGCACGGGTGCCCAGATCGACCACCTGGCCCGCAAGCTGAGTGATGCGGGCATCGAGAGCATTCGGCTCCGGCCCAACATGGGTGACGATCGTGGACAGCCAGGAGTTCGATTGTCGACCATGCACCGCGCCAAAGGGCTCGAGTTCGAGGCCGTGGCGATCCCGCTCCTGTCGAAGTCGGTCTTTCCCCCAGCCGCTCGCTTGAAAGCCGCTGCGGACGATGTCGATCGCCGCAACATTCTGCAACAGGAGAAATCGCTCCTCCATGTCGCGGCGACCCGCGCCAAGAAGTTGCTGCGAATCTCGTGGAGCGGTGAACCTACCGACCTCGTCGTCATTCCGAAGTCTGTTGGCAAACCATAGATGGCGGCACACCAACGAAGGGGCGAGCACACCAGCCTCTAGCAACCAACCCCGGGGGGCACTCAAGAAAAAAGGAAAGCCGAAAAATTTCCGAGCGCGGCGGCGCTCCATTAGCGGCCGCAGGTCGGAGGAAATTTTCCCCGGTAGGCGTCGTCCGCTTAGCTCCCGAGAGCTGAAGAATTGCGGTCTCGAGGAAGCCGCCGCTTAGGGCCAAGTTCAGACGTGCGCGTGTTTTGGAGGTCTTCAGGCGCCCACTCTAGTGTTTCAACATACTATGTAGCCAAGCGCCGATACACATACTGAGCACGAGCAACCATCCCCAGCCTTGTCGGGCGAAGCTTAATGTTAGGTGCCGCATCCGCAAATTTCGCGGGAGAAGAATTTGGCAGGCGGCATTCAGCTCATCTTCAGTAAGGTATCCGATACGGGAGGTTTCATATAAATTTCCAGGATACGCGCGGACAGCGTGTGCGGCCAGTCGGTAAGAATAACTGAATCCAAGCAACATTGCTGTCAGATCGACAGCCTTTTCTTCAGTCCGTAACGGATGCCCAATCGACTCAAGAACGACGTGTGAGAATTCATGCGCGACCACGGCTAGGAATTCGTGGCAACGGCTTTCATGCGCGAACGACTTAAGAATATACATATCAAGCTTCAGGTCTTTGAATGCTTGGCTGCCATACTCCGGCATATCGTTCGGCAGACTGATCCAAGCTGGAGCTTGCCGGTTTGACGACGGATTGTTCGTCCAGTGAAGCGTAATTCGTGCATCCACATTCATCATGCTGCGGACAAGCCGAACAATACCACCGAAGTCACGTTTTCGGTGGAGAGCCTTGAGCTGACGATCAAGAAACGGGGGAACGTAAGGCAGTGACCGGCGTAGCTGGTCGATATATGCGTTGACGTCGATGTTGGCCATAAGGGCCCCCCAGCCCATCTAAAAAGGCGAACGCGCTAGACATCGTAGCGCCCGGCCCGCACTTCGTAACTTTGCTCAGTTGTGTATCACGGAAGACTCGGTACCGATGCCCGAGTTGGGTCAAAAAGCACCGCTCGGATCGATGTTCGTCCGCTTCCGGTCTACCCCGATGAGCCGACGATTTGGCGTCCCGCACGGACTTCATGTTCGGGCCACTACCGGAGATCACTCATACTCGAATATGAAGTCCTGAGCGGCAAAGGGAGCTGACGAAATTACATGGCCAAAGGTTGACATTCTTTTTGCGGCGCATCACGGCCGCAACAGCGGCAGGATACCTCACGCCATACTCAACCAGCTCAAGCCCAGGATCATCGTGATCGGAGAAGCGCCGTCCCGCCACCTGAATTACTACGGCGGATACGAGACGCTCACACAGAACTCCGCGGGCGATATCACTTTCGAATGCGAGACTGGCAAGGTGCATATCTTTGCGTCCGAAGAAACATACGAAGTTTCGCACCTAGATGATGAGGATATGACCGGACCCGGGAAATACCTTGGCACGCTTAACGTAGACTAGCGAGGTTGCCGATGACTTTCGTGGCGCATCTTGGCCCAATCTTGCAGTGGCTATCAGTTGTTCTGGCCGCGGCATCGGGTGCCCTCTGGATCTTGTCGGCAAAGGTGCCGCTTAAGGTGGACTATCAATTCAATGAGCCGTTCCTTCTTGAGCAGAAGGTGCTGTATGCTCGTGCCGAGCAGTTAGAAAACGATGCGGCGATAAGCACTGCGTTTGCTAGGCAGTCGCGATTGAGCGCTGCCGCGGCTGCTGCGTTTCTTTCTGCGTTGCTGCAGCTTATTGCCCTGTTATTTTAGTTCAGGCGAAGTGTCATGGCGGACGCCGAACGTGCCTTTATGAATGATGTCGACTAGTTGGTCGCGGACCATTGGCGCGGCCTCGCAATGAGGATGGATTCAATGTCTCGGACAGCGTCAGCCTCGGTGGTGTGATGGACCACGGATATTTCTTGGGCAAGTCGAGCAACCGCAGCGTCGTAAAGCTGGCGCTCGGCATATGACTGACCCGGATTTATTGCAGGCCGGTACAGATCCCTAACCACTTCCGCGAGGGCAATGATCTCTCCAGAGTTCACTTTTGCGTCGTACTCTTGAGCGATTCGAGACCAATCGCCTTCCGGAAGGTGCGGTTTGGAGCCGAGCACAAGCTGCGCCCGATTGATCGTGGCCCAATCGGACAACTTACGCATCCCAACTTTGGCAATCTTTGCAGTCGGCACGCGCAGGGTCATTTTGTCTTTGACGAAGTTGATCACGAAAAGTTCGAGTTTGGCACCGGCAATCTCTTGTTCTTCAATAGCGAGGATCTGCCCAACACCGTGAGCCGGGTACACCACAAATTCATTGGCTCTGAACCCGTGACTCTGCGCGGCCGGACCGACGAGAGAACTGGCGTCGGCTTGAGGCAGGCCGCTGCCTGAGTGTTCCCGATATAGCCGCAGTATTTCAGAACGGTCCGTTCCGCGTTCGGCGAATGCAAGTAGCAATGCTTCGCCGCCTTTGTCCATCATCTTCTGACGCAAACGGAGCACTGCTTCGGCCGCCGCAATTCCCGTTTCATCCGCAGGAAGCCGTACAAGATGGCTGACTAGTTCTAACGGCGGGCGGCCCGCAACCCTGATTTCTTCGATTGCTGGGAATTGAAGGCAGACGATATTGCCATCAAGCCACACCTTGCCCAGGTGAGAAGGCACATCGAGGTTAGGTGATTTAGATTCACAAACTTCCGCTCTACCGTCGTCAAGAATACGCAAAAAGGACGGCATGTCGGCGCCCCAGTGCTTCAACTTCGAGATTGGTCTGCGCGTTGGATTAGGCGTGCCTTTAGGGCAGGTTCGTCGCCGGGCGCCCAGAGGTCACGTTCATTGCAGAGCATTTTCAACAGCGCTTCGCGTCCGATTTTGTGCTTTGGAAAGCAGACCACGCCGCCGGATATATGATACGAGCGCCCGTCAAAGGAAAAATCCTTTGACGGAGTCGTAAACCAAAGTTCGTCGCTATCAAGCCAAATAGTTCCATGAGATGGCGGTAGGCCTTGGGGGTCCATAGTAGCGACGCGGAACGATAGACTTTCGGACGCGGGCGCGCTGTCAGATGATTGGGCGCTGATTTTGGCGAGCGCTCGGGCAAAGAACTTGGCAAAGATCTTGGCTTCCATAATGTCTTTGTCGGTTAGCTTGCCACGTTCCGCTCCAAGCTCGCCAATGCTCTTGGCGAAGATTTCGGCCTCGGTAACGTCTTGCTTCGTGAACT
Organism: Bradyrhizobium sp. UFLA05-89; assembly: GCF_059803475.1. Lineage (NCBI taxonomy): Bacteria > Pseudomonadati > Pseudomonadota > Alphaproteobacteria > Hyphomicrobiales > Nitrobacteraceae > Bradyrhizobium > Bradyrhizobium sp. UFLA05-89. Next base: position 31,697 of record NZ_JBANBA010000056.1, read on the forward strand.
TGCCGCGCTCAGCGTCTAGTTGCGCATACATCTCAGATTCAGTTATTTCTTTGGTCGTAAACTTCGAAACGATCCTGGCGTGAATACTAGCATCGGCGATGTCTTTGATGGCTAGGTTAGCTCCTAGTTGTGCTTGGTCGTCACTGAAGAGTCTGGCGAAGATTTCGGCCTCGATGAGATCGTTGACGCCGCCGTTGCGGCGTTCGGCTTCGAGTGCTGCGATTGTCCTGACGCCGAGCTCGTCCGCACCGAGCTCGGTACGAACTTTCGAATACAAGTCAGAGACCTGAACGGTTGAGGATTTGGATGGCTCTGTCTTTGTGTTGGGAGGAGGCTCTGGTTCGGCCTTCTTCACAGGCTCCATAGGGCGCGGGCTCGTGGTGGGAGAGCCGTTGATCTTGTCGAAAAATAAGATCTCACACAGAATGATCCCGGCTCGGCCACGCTCGTTGGTTTGCGATTTCAGTTGGTCAAATACTGGTGCTCGTTCACGCGCTTGCCGAAACGCTTCCACCGCAAGCTCGGTTGCGTCGGCATCTCTATCGCCGTTCAGAAACAGAGCGATAAACTTGCCATTTCTGATGCCTTCGACAGTTGGCAGCGTACCGCGCCATTTGGCAGCCCGCTGGGGCCACGCCTCCATCTCTTGGGGAGCGAGTGCAGACAAGACTCCAGTCTGCACATCACTGACGTAGTTGACGGTCGCCTTTTGGTCGCCGACAAGCAGCTTCGTCACGCCTTCCACATAGCCCAATATGAAGGACAGCGCGTACGGCTGATTCCAAAAATCTGCCGGTAGCCGCTGCAACGCTAGTAACGGGCGAAGTTGCTCTAAGGCGAGGTCACGCGCATGAGCTTTCTTCGTGAAGGGCAGGACAATCATTGTGGTTTACGCCTTTCTGGCACTCAACCCAAAGTGCCCTAGCGTATCATGCCCCTAGAGCTTGAACAGCTACTTCTCGCGACCGGCCGGCGAGCCGGATCGTTCGCGACTGGTGTTTGAGCAGTAGGGGGAGCCAGGGTCCCGGTGACCCCAGCTAGGAACGCAAAAGCTAGTCGTCTAGGATTGGGATGCGGGCCATTTACTTATCCACTCTTGGAGATCGGCGGCGAGGATCAAGGATCGATGCCCACGCTTTACGATCCGCAGGCGTCCCTTGCCAATTTCCGCGTATAGCGACGCGCGACTGATAGCGCAGAGTTCTAACACTTCCCTGATTGAGTAAGCCATCTTCTGCTGTAACCCAGGGGCTGGAGGTTTTTCTACTGGCTGGCGGGCTTCGGGTTTCTGCTGGGCGTCCTGTGGAGGCGGGCGAAGCATCATGTGCTCAAGGAGATCGACAGCGTGCCGCACATGATTGAATAGTGCGCGCACCTCCGCATCGCGATTGTGCATCGGCTCTCCGTCTTTGGTTCAAGATTCGTAGCGAGGGTGTTGTCGAAGTTGCGGTGGAAGCAAAGCTTGAGGCAAAATGATGACAGCTCTAGTGCTTATCGACGTAATGTCTCATGTGCTAGCCAGTGCGCCCCGTCGCATTCCAGAGCCATGGATTTGTGCGTCTAGAGCCGGCGTTCAATAAATGTCGATGATCTCCTCTTCCTCCTCACCCTCATCCAGCTCATCGAGATCGTCGTAATCCTCATCTTCGATCGCCTCGCGCATGCGTCTGCTTCTCTCGTTTTCGTTTCGGAGGCTGCGCAATGTTCTGCCAATCGAAGTGTACCCCCGAGAGATGTCAAGGAACTGCACGCGCTTTGCTCGCAGAAGAGTAAAATAGGAATCTTGCACGATAAAATCGTCGGCTATTCCGGGAAGGTAGGATTGGGTGACGGCCTCGTAAGCGTAAAGCCACATTGGGCTGCGCAATCCATCGGTTGTCAGCGATTGATTCCAAAGAGTCCGATCAATATTCCCCTTTACTAGGCCACGGGAGTCAAGGCAGACGGTTAGAAGTGCAACAAACGCATTCTCCATCGAAAACAGCGGTGCTAATCGCTGAGCTGGAATGCGCAGGCCAAGCCTGATCATTAGGAAAAGGAGCCAGATTATCTCACCGGTGCGGTTGGCTCGCGCAAGGACAGGGATTCGATTCTCGATGAACTCCGCAAGGATCGCAAGTTGCACGTCTCCGTGAGCTACTTGTCGCAATAGGCAAGCCTCTACAAGGAGCGAAATCAGACTTGGATTTCGGCGGTAAGCCTTAATCAGGCTGAACTGGAGCGCTTTCCAGTCATCTGCGTTAATGACTGCTGAACGCGCGTTCTGAAGCCCGAACTTCTCGACGTTTATATCCGGGTGAGCCACGCATACACGGCCAAGCTGATAGAGAAAATGTTGTAGTGCGCTGGTTTCAATCCGGCCGCTCGATGGCGATGAGCGCGGAATGTGCGTGAGAACGGCTTGCTGCCAGCCTATGTTCTGGCGGTGTGATGTTGGGAAGATCGCTGATTTCTCGCTGTTCAGTTCGAGCTCAAAAACGGCCATTGATTGACGCAGGGCGGCTAGCAACTCTTCGCCGTCGGCACCGTCGGGGCTGCTCAGGGTGTAGTCGTCGATATAGCGAGAAGCATCTCGATTGCCGATCTTTAAGCGTTGCTGGAGATGAGTGTCTACAGCCGAGGCGACCACCTCTGCAATCAGCCGCGACGTATCCGGGCCGACTGGAAGTCCTGTAGTTTGTCCGTCCTGCGCGTTGCGGCATAGGAGGTCGATCAGATTTCCGTAGTGCGCTGGGCCGCGATATCTCTTGGCAAACTCCTTGCCGTGAATCGCCCAAGGAATGGCGTGTGTGTATATCGAGTGAAAGAACGCCCGGACGTCCGCGACGACGTATTCTTCTCGGCGAGATGAGAGATTGATGCGAGAGTCATCCCTAAGCTCAATACTCGGGCGCATCAGAGCCCGCGATCCCGACCAGTCGAAGACCGGGGGCGAAAGCGTAACCTTAGACGAGCGAGCCTTTCGGCGAAGATCGATATAGTTTTCAGCCAAAGCTCTAGACAACAAGAGATGGGCCACGGGATTCGGGACGCCGTGTCGTCGATCCTCTTTCCCAAATCGAGGGAAATAGAACCATGCCGGCTCTGAAATGAACGAGTAATGATCCGGTCTTCCCCGCCGGTCGAGCGGTAGCGCATCTATCGCAGTGAGGATCGTCTTCCGAGAGCGTGCGAGACCTTCAGATACAAAGCACGGTGGCAGTTCTGGTGCGAAGTAGCCGTGCGAGACGAGGCGCCTAAGGCGCTCTGATTTGGTTTTAGCAGTCAAATTTCTAGCGCCCCAACCTTAAGTCGATCTGATTAATCTGCAAATATCCGTACAAACTCTTCAAATCCACGATCTTTCGCCCGTCGCTTGCGCCAACACCTGTGGGCCCCAAGAGCCGAGTGCCGTCGAAAATGCTCTGAGTATAACAGCAGCCATCCGTAGACATCACAGGACAACCTGGGTGATAGTCCGGTAATTTTCTTGTATCGTAAATTGCGGCTTCTAGGAAGATGAACTAAATGCCGAATTGGGTGACTGATCCCGCCGATCCAAAGCTCCTGCGCCTCTATTTGCCAGATGAAGGCTGGAAGGCCTACGCCGATAAGCTTAGTGAAACTGAAAATAGAATAGAGGCCATCGGCAGCAAGCGTGCGCTTGAGAGTGCGCTTCTCAATGCATTGAACTCAACCAATCTCATTTTGCTGACAGGCTCAGGTTCGTCGTTCGCGGCAAAAAACGAGATTGGGAAGACGCCCGCCAGCATGTCAGATTTGTGGACGGCGGTGCGAGTCCGGGCCGGAGACGAGACCTTCGCGAGGGTCTGCGGGATGTTTCCGTCTTCACCGATAAACGAAAACATCGAAAAGCTTCTCACACTTTGCAAGCTCTACCTTGAGCTGAATGAAACGGCAGAGGACGCGCAGACAACACTTGTCCGTAGCTTTGTGAAAGATGCTGAACTCGCAATTCTGGATCGCGTTGATTTTGTGGGGACAAAGACAACGCTGGACGCTCACGCCGGCTTCATTCAAAAGATCGGCAGAAGAGGTCTAAGGAAGCCGAGGGCGCGCTTCTTTACCACAAACTATGATCTTTGCTTTGAAGAGGCTGCACGTCGGCATAGATTCACAATCATCGACGGGTTCTCCCACGCACTGGAGCAGGTCTATGATCGGTCGCACTTTGATCATGATATCGTAAGAAGGGATGCTGCAAAGGATACGCCCGATTACATCGAGAATGTCTTCCATCTCTACAAGTTGCATGGCTCGATTGACTGGCGTCGCGTCAACGGCGAAATCGTTCGTTCCAAGGGGCCAGTCGGCGACCCAATCCTGATATATCCGCGCTCAAGCAAATACCAAGAGGCGTTTGAAGCGCCATATCTTGACATGATCAGCGCATTGCAAGCTGCGCTTCGTGAACCGGACACTGCCCTGATCGTTTCGGGCTTTGGCTTCAATGACGATCATTTGAGTCGTCCGATTCTTGCGGCCGTTGAGGCCAATATGTCGCTTCGGCTCGTCATTTGTGATCCGGCTTTTCTGGCTTCGGCGGACATTGACGGGGGCGATCATATCGTCGCAGCGGCACCAGCCACGACAAATCCATTTTTGAAAGGGTTCTACAAACTTGCAGCGGGCGGCGATCCTCGCATTCACCTTGTGAATGGTCGATTTGCCGATTTGGCTACAGCGCTACCCGACCTCGTCGGTGAAACTGATCGAGAGCGTCATGTCGCTCGGATGCGCGCGATCCGAGATGATGAGGAGCGCTTGGGATGAGGTTACCCAGCCCGGTCGATCCCGAACTCTATCTAGGGACGGTGACACACGTCACGGCCTCCCAGGTTCAAGTCAATTTTCCCCAGGCTACCGCTCGGCCAGGAAGACGAGGTTTGTCACGCGGTGGCGTCGGGGACTTTGTCTTCATCGATTGTGATCGAGTAAAGCTCCTCGGCCGCGTGATCGAAACACGGATTCCGGACGCCGAGCGACTTAGCGTCGAGCCGCATTTGGGTGAGGCGACGGATCCCAATCCTATAGGGCGGGTTCAGCTGCTCGCCGCTGTCGAACAAGGTTCTCATCAACTGACGCGCGGTATTCCCGCATTTCCTAAGATCGGCGACAGCGTGCACCTCGCCGACGGTAAGCTGCTGGCAACCCTGATCCGGAATGCGGTTGCGAAGATTGGCGATATCACGCTGAACATCGGCCGGATCGACGCTGCGGATGGTGTAGATATCTATCTTCCACCTGAAAAGATATTTGGGCGGCACGCCGGAATCTTCGGGGCTACAGGCGGCGGCAAGAGCTGGACACTAGCGACGTTGTTACAAGAATTAAAGAAGGCCGGCGGCAGAGCCATCCTTCTGGATCCGACTGGTGAGTTCGTCAACATCGACTCTGTCGATAGCGTATTTGTCTTCGGCGCTCCTGATAGGGATCAGAGGCTCGTTCACTTTCCCTACCGAAAGATCACAGAGGATGACCTCTTTAGCCTTTTTCGACCGTCGGGACAAAGCCAGGGACCAAAGCTAAGAGAAGCGATCAAGAGTCTAAAACTCGTTGCTGCCACGTGCGCTGTTGCGCCCCAGGGGGTGATATACTTCGATGGCTTGGTCACAAAACGAGGTCGAGCACGCAAGCCGTTCTATGATGCCATCAAAGCCAACTCAAAATCTATTCATTCGCCCTACTGTGATTTTGACATCGCGTCGTTGCCAGATCAGATCAAGGCGGAATGCGTGTACCAATCCGACCGAGATACGCCGGCAAACTTTGGAACCGTCGACCCGACGACGGCCGGATATTGCGAAACGCTGATATCTCGAATCAACACACAGATTCATTCGCCGGAGCTGGAATGCTTGTTCCAAACGAATGGCACGTCGCTCGTTGACGAGATCGAAAGCTTTATCGACGATCCTTCGAGGGACATTGCAATCATCTCATTTCGTGATGTCCGCTTCGAACACAATACGAGAGAAATACTGCTGAACATAATCGGCCGCTACCTGCTTGGGCTCGCCCGTGCGGGTCGATTTCGTCGTCAGCCATTGGTCGCTTTCCTAGATGAGGCTCATCAATTTTTAGGCCAGACTGTAGGTGACGAGTATGGCAGCACCCACCTCGACGCTTTTGGCCTCATAGCAAAGGAGGGTCGAAAGTATGGTCTAACTTGCGTCCTCGCCACCCAGCGACCGCGGGACATACCACATGATGTTCTCAGTCAGCTCGGAACCCTGTTCGTCCATCGCCTGACGAACAAACAAGATCGCGATACTGTCGAAAGCGCCTGCGGCGACCTCGACAGAGGCGCGGCGCAGTTCATCCCAATGCTAGGCCCTGGAGAAGCAGTTGTTATTGGGCCTGACCTTCCTGCTTCGGTGCCGGTATTCGTTCACGCGCCGACGAGCCCGCCAGATTCACGTGGCCCCACCTATCAGGAATTTTGGAAGGCGAGACGAGAAGCCCGCATATCGCCTTCCAATACCCAGGAAGGATCCGCTAAAGATGCAGACCAGCCTCCGCATGATCCCTGAAGGCGGGGCGCGACGAGGCGCATCGATAGGCGCTTCTCAGACATTCGCTTCCCACCCGTAAGTCATTCGCATACTAAGCAGCCCCGGCTGATCGCGGATCAAGGTCCGCCTTCAAGGGGAGATCAGATAGTTACCCACTCAGTTTCGGTTGCTCGTCGTTGAGGAATAGCGGACGGCCTCATGCCGATCGGCATCGACGATGTCTGCTCGTTGGGCTAGACCGGAAGTCGCGGTCGCGGTGTCAGAGCGACGCGATTGACCCACAGCGGACTTATGGGCGCCCCTAGCATGATAGCGAGCCACACCGCATGATATAGGTTGGGTGGACGTGTTTTAAGGTAGCAGATGTGTGGTGTAGTCGAGGAGAGCAGGATGCGGATTGCACTCTACCCGGGGACGTTCGACCCGGTGACCAATGGGCACCTCGACGTGATCCGCCGGGCCGCGGCATTGGTTGATCGACTAGTTGTGGCTATCGGCATCAATTCCGGCAAGAAGCCGCTATTTCCGAGCGAGGAGCGGATCGAGATGCTGCATGCTGTGATCCTGCCAGTGGCGGCTCAAGTTTGCTGTGAGATTGACTGCATAACCTACGATGATCTCGTGGTGACCACGGCGAAACGCGTTCACGCCTCGATCCTGATCCGCGGCTTACGCGACGGCTCCGATCTCGACTACGAGATGCAGATGGCGGGGATGAACGAAACTATGATGCCAGAGGTAAAGACCGTATTTCTCCCAGCTTCGCCGGTGATGCGCCCCATCAAAGCAACCTTGGTGCGGCAGATCGCGGGAATGGGCGGCGACGTCTCCCATTTTGTTCCGGAGCTTGTGGCCTCACGTCTCAGGATCAAGTTTGCGAAGTGATCGCTCTCGGCCGCTGTAGTGGCTTTCGCAAAGGAGGTGTCCAAAGGATACAAGTGGCCCTTCCGGGACCTCTGGGTCAGTCTCCTATTGCGCCGCTATTGTTGGACAGCCAGACATCATGTTTGTGCGCCAACGTTGTTTCGACGGTCGAGCGCCAAATCGGCCTAAGCAAGTCGACCTCAAGCGATGGACGCCTGCTGTTATCCTCGCGGCCAAATGTGGTCTTCGCCTGAGAACGCAGGCGGGAGCCGCACCGACGACAGCGGTGCCTCGCTCTGGCCAGGACGGAAGGACACTCGCTCGGTAACAACCTCGCGGTCTTCAAGGGTGGGGGTAATGGTGAGCACGCGACCATAGTAGTCGTGCTGGACTGCCGGGACCGGGACTGCCTTGCCGTCACGGCCGATGTCCGCCTGCCGAACTACCTCGTGCGGAGCTTCGTATTGAAACTTCGCCTTGTCCGTATCGCGCGGTGAGCCCGGGTAACGGTAGACCCAGCACTTCCGCACCGCGCCTCGCTCGCCCGCCGGGCGGTCGGGGCTCCTTCGGTGAATTGCGTCGTATGACGCGACGGGTTCGGCGACGGGATTGGAGCGCAGCGCTGCGTTCACGGCCGCCGTTTCGACGTCGAGCGCTTCGAGCTTTGCGATTACTTCCGAAACCCGCCCCGCGTGGACGGCATAGTCCGCAAGCAGCTTGGCGGTTTCCTTATTGTTCGCCTTCCGCGCGGCTTCTGCACGCTGGCGCAATGCGTCGTCGGCGGCGGCCCTTGCGTCGGCTTCCTCAGCCGCGATCACGTTCGGAAGCTCGGCGGCCAGATGATTGGCGCGCGCTTCAAGTCGCATGATTGCACGCTTGATCGCTGCGGCGTCGCCCTCAGCTTGCGCATGCTGGCTATCATTCATGACGGCAATGCCGGCAAGCACGCCCTCAAGTTTGGCACTATGTGCAGTGATTTCAGATTCAGCCCGTTCGATCTCGACGCGGATCGTTGCGGAATTGATTGCAGTCTTGGGGGCGAAGAGCTTGGCGATCATATTCATTGGATTGCGGTGAGTTCGCCCGCGAGTTCAGGGCTCAGCGCTTCAAGTGCGGCGACGGGGACAAGGCCGAATCCGAGCGTTGCCAGGGCCGCCTCGATGCTCTCGAGACCGGGACGGTTCTTCTTTCTCCACGCCTTCAGCGTAGCCCTGCGCACGCCGCTGCGCTCTTCCAGCGAGTCGTAAGTCACTCGTTGGCGGGCCATCTCGGCGATGACAAGTCTCGCGAACGGTCCGACGCGCTCGGGCATCGAGACGGTGCGCGGATTTTTGCGTCGCTTCCGAGCGGACGGTGAAATGGGCGCAGCGCGGAAATCGGGCGGATACAGCGGAGTGGTGGTGGGCATCGGGTCATCCTGAAGGCGATTGAACTGCCTTCAACGTCGGACAATGGGCTATTCCGCTACAGCCCAATCCAGTAGCCGCTGCGCATGCCCTTGGTTTGGAGGCAGACGCGCATTCGAGAACAGAAAGTCACTTTTGAAATTTTATATCTAGCCAAGTCGGACGGTCGCGCGTCCACCCGCACCGGGAGCGGCCCCAGAAGGACCCAAGAGGCATCCGCAAGTGGCCAATGCCGGTTGACACAACCGTTGTTGTCAGATTTGCTTTTTTCAATCATGGGGGGGAAATGCCCAGTCTGTTTCACTTTGCGCTCGACGGCGCGTCAAACTTCTTTAGCTCGCTGACATTCAAAGAAGTGCTCGGGGCCTTTTGGGCGCCGCTTTCAATATTTGCGGGTGCCTTTGCTACCTTTTCTTTCAACAATCGACGGGCGACGCGGGAGCGTATCGACAAGGAAGTCATTGAAGGCAATTTGGCGCTGTCGGTGTTGACAAAGTTTCTGAATCATCAGTTTCTCTATAAGAGAAATTATATTGATCCGCACCGGGGCGCTCCGGACGCGTGGTTTAAGATTATGCCTGGGCCGCCCTTGGACAATGGCATCCGCGTTGAGCTTAATAAGAATAATCTTGGCTTTCTGATTCAATCCAGTGGCGCCGTGTGGCAGCGAGCGATCATCGAAGAAGAGCGCTATCACCAGGTGAAAGGCGCGATTGATAATCGCAACACCTTACTGGAAAAGGCTTGGCAAAAGTTCGAAGAGGCGGGCTTCGAGCATGAGTCTAGAATACCCACGTCGGAAATTGAGAAAGCCCTCGGTCCTGTGCTGTTTCAACAGCTTAAGCAAATAAGCAACGCTTTGATAGAGCAAGTGACTTTGAACGTTGCTTCAACTGCAGAAGCGATGAAAGCCCTGCGGGACGATCTTGTTCGCATGTATCCCAAGAGAGGCTTCAGCAGGCGGTGCCGGATTTTCAAAGGCGCTTCGGATGTCGATAGCGTCCCAAAGGATAAAATCCGCATCCGTGCCTGGAATGCGGATGTCGAGCACACGCGAATATTTAGTCCACAGGCGTTCGACGATCGCATCGTGTTGTGGCCATACGGCCAACGGCTGTGCATACTGTGTCTGGACGCTCGCGGGGGCGATTTCAGCAAGATTGAGCGCTTCTTCGAGTGCTGGAAGGAAGGCCGCAGCAGTCGCCGGATCGATTGCCCGCTCGCGGATGTAATCGAATGCTTTCTCGATTAGGTTCCCGAGATCAGGAGCCTGTCGCGAGTTGCCTGAACCAACCCACAACGCGAACTCGCCATTCTCGACCGCATGCGCCACCTGGGCAAACTCGGCTTTGAATTTCGCAAGCACTTCTCGCACGGAAACTTGATTGGCAGTCGGCGCCAGCGCCACGTCGTCCCCCATTTCGACGCGATCTGCGTCACCCTCAGCGGTCGACACTACTTCTCAGCGTAGGGTTGTCCAGTGCGAAAGAGTCGCTTCGGCAGTGCCTCAATCGCGTTGGCCACCGGATTTCGCCTCGCCAAATACCAGGAGATCCGCCATGGGACTTGGTCGTCGAAAACGCATGCGACCTGCCCGCGGTGAGCGTCCAACGTCCGTTATGACCTCCTCACAAGCGGACCTCGGGCGATCTGACGAAACTATGGTAGGATGGGACCGGTTGGGGCCGGAAAGGAGGCTCTCGTGCCCGGTCCGCCGCCTGAACATCCACATCTCGCCTGCTCAAGGGCAATCCCGGCAAGCGCCCGGCGCGCTCACCGCCCGAGCCTGCACGCACCGAGGAATGTCCTCCTCCGCCCACCGCATCTGAATGCCTACGCAAAGGAAGATTGGCATCGCATCGCGCCCGAGCTGCATCGGCTGAACTTGTTGACCGTCCTCGACGTCGGGCGGCTCGCGGCCTACTGCTGCGCCGCAGCCCAACTGAGACAGGCCGAAGAGGTCATCGAACAGATGGCGAAGATCCGCTCAGGAGCCATGGGGATGAGGCAAGTCTGATTGTGTCTCGATGCCTGTCGCGATCGAGCCTCTAAACAGAAAGCGTATGCCGGCTACCTCAAGAGCTCTGCGAAGTTTCTTTAGGCTATTTGAGTGGGGAATCGAAAAGCCTTGTTCATACCGATTCAGAGTGCCCTTGGCGACCTCAGCTTGCTTTGCAAGATACTCTTGGCTCCATCCCAGCCACACTCGAGCGGCCCTCAGCTGAGCAGGCGAGATGCTCGGCTCGGTCGCGTTAAGGTTAATTTTGGACTGCTGTTTCAAATTCTTCGAAGTTTGATATCATTAGGACGTTGTTAAGCATGGCGCCTTGGGCAGTGGGACAGAAGAGGTGCCGCTAATTCCCGGAACGAAACGTACAACTTAATCCTTGCCAGGTCTTTGCCTGGCAAAGCGATAGGCTCGGCTCTTTAAATGAATCCTTGGCCTCAGAAGGGCCAGCAAGGGGCCCTTTCCGTCGACTAATCCTTAGCGGCTTGCTCTCCTTCGAGGAGCAGGCTCGGAATGGCTGAGACAGCCCAAGGCAGACAAAAGCACGATAAATGGCCGCTGCGTGATTTCATCGCTGCGGGCGAGGACCTGCGTCTTGAGCAAGTAAGCTCAAAGGTGAACGTTCCATTTTCCAGATTTCTGACCTGCAGACGAGCATGGGGATACAAAATATGCGCGTGCAATACGGAAGTGTGGACCAAAGCAAGCTCCTGTTCCATCCAGCCCGGCGCTCTGCGGTGCGATCGCCCGTGCAATGGTGGCGAACCAAAGCCCCAACAGAACTCGGCAGTGTGCATGTAACCGAAATCCGCCAGGCCCTGATTGCCTCTACCGTTGTAAGCGATGGCAGATGGCTTCAGGCAGCCTCCGGCGACGCAGCAGTCGCCATTGGTATCGCGATCTTCAGTCTCAAACGCTGCGGAATGATGAATCCTTTGGCCGACGCTGTCGTATCGGCCGTCCTCTGTTGCGCCATCGAAGGAGATCCCGCGGCTCGCGTCGTCATACTGTCTGCTTTGCGACGTCGCGCTCGCTTTGATCCGATTTGCAGGCAACTCCACCTGCGCTGGCTGTCTACACAGTTCGCACGCCCATAGCTGACCCTCCCATTGGAATGCGAAACGCCGCGTTCATTCGCACGCGGCGAGCTTCGATTGCCGCCCGGCGGCTACGCCCCCGATCAATCATGGGTGAGAAGCATGGTCCACGCTCAGTCTGTAAGCGCTCTGCTGCACGAATTAGAAAAGCTAGCGAGCGACCTTCGCGATTTCAGCTCGGGCAAATCGCCGTCGGAAGCAGACTTGCGGGCCAGCCCTGGCCTCCATCAATGGTCCTATGGGTTTGTTCCCGCCCCATGTCTCATCGCAAGGTCATGTGACCTTCCTATGCTCGGAAATTGCTCCCGCGTGCACACGTCGCAGCTGGTGATGATCGATCCGAACAAGAGATGGGCGCGCACCTGGACCAAGCTGTATCGGCTTGGAGAACAGCAAGCAGAATCGTGTGACATCAAGTAGCGCGGGCAATTCGCCGCGCGCCGATCGGACTGCTGCAATCACATAAAGGTTGGCACTGCATGAAGAGCCAGATCTTCAGCGATCTCCACATCGACGCCTATCCGGTCAAGACGTTCTCGGTCCTCGAGGGGGGCGAGGCCGTCGTTGTCGCCGGCGATACCTGCGACGGCGCCCTCCGCGCGTTCGAGCATCTGCGCCGCATTGTGCCGATGCACATCCCGGTCGTGATGGTGATGGGCAACCACGAGTACTACCGGCGCTTCATCCGCGATGAACTAGCGCTGGCGTACGCGCATGCGCCGGCGTTCAACGTTCATGTCCTGGAGAACGATTCGGTCGTTCTCGGCGGCGTGCGCTTCGTCGGCGCGACGCTGTGGAGCGACTACACAATCTTCGGCGAGGTCAATCGTGCCGGCGTGATGAACGTCTGCAGGAATGGCATGAACGACCACAGAAGGATCGGATTCCAGAAGGAGCCGTGGCGACGCTTCCGCCCGCAGGAAGCGGCTCTATTGCACCATCAGTCGCGCGACTACTTCAGCAAAGTTCTAGCAACGCCCTTCGCTGGCCCGACCGTGGCGATCAGCCATCACGCCGTCCATCTGAACTCGGTACTACCGGAGTTCCGGAGCGAATGGCTAACGGCCGCCTATGTTTCGGATCTCTCCGCGCTGATTGAGACGTACCAGCCCACGCTGTTCGTACACGGACACATCCACCACAGTTCTGACTATCGCGTCGGGATAACCAGGGTGATTTGCAATCCGCACGGCTATGGCAACGAGAACCCAAATTTTGATGGCGGACTGGTGCTCGAGATCGGCTCGTGACGACCTCCCGCGCGGTGTCCTCACCATCCCGGTTCCTGGAATGGAGTAGCTTCCCATGCTGACAAGTTCATTTCCCTTTCTTGACCCCGCTCGCATCGAACCCGGTCTGGCACCCCGGTTACGTGCCCTGGCCGAAGACTGCGACCGGCTCGTGCGTACGGGCGCCAACTCTCTGGCCGCGCTCCAGGACGCGCCTTTCCTGGACAACTGGATGGCGGTGATGGCGCAGGATGGCGTGCGGCTTGTCGGCTACGTCAAGGGGCATCCCCTGCTCGGGGATCGCGCCGTTGTTCCGTCGTCCGTTTGGTTCGCCGATCCCAACGATACATGGGCGCGCACCCTGTCGCGGTTCTACAAGCTGGGGCGTCACCTCAACTGGGAGACAGTCCACAAAGCCCGCGGCGACGCTCCCTTCGGTCCGACAGGAAATGATGATGGTTGGGAGACCAAGGCATGAGCGACACGAAGGACGACACCGACAATGCCGATCCGACGAGGATGAATGACGTCGTCTCGACGGGAGCGGCGGCCGATTCTGCCGATGACGAGCGCTTCAAGGGCCTGCCGCGGCTCCTGCGCTATGCCATGTTGTCGTTCGAATGTGCTGACCATGTCGAGAAGCGGTTGATCGCGGAGATCGAACAGCTTTGCCCGCAGCTCCCACATGGTGTCGCCTGGACCATAGCCCCAAACCTAGACAATGCCCTGGCGCTCGCGACTGAGCTCGACCGTCGTGCCGTCGCTCAGAACGAGCCCAATCTCAGGAGCCTTGCCGATTCTGTGCGTCTCCTGAGCCTCCCGACGCCGCATGAGAGCGCGTTCTTCGAGGAGCACCGGCGCGTCGGCAAGGCGCTGGTCCAGGCGTTTGAGGGACGCGCGAGAGACGTTGAAAGGGAACTCTGCTGCCAGTTGGAGCGGCTCGTCTACGGCTGGGCGGCACTGAGTGTTTGCACCGACATCCTGCAGCCAAGCGCGTCGGCGGTCGCGAACGCTGCGTGGCTCGGAAGTCGCATGGCACAGCAACGCATCCACGACGCCGAAGTTGAGACACGGCGCGAGGCCGAAAAGGAGATTGGGGAAGAACTGCGGAGGAGGAACGAAGCCGACAAGAAGGCAACAGACAAGCAACAGGCCGAGGCTATGGCGAAGGCTGTTCCCGAGGATCATTTGATCGTCGCACGTCTATCCGACGCGGAGATGAAGAATACCAAGCTCAAGGAAATTGTGACTCCGTTCCGGGGCGCGATCAATACGGCCTTGCCGCTCGTCAAGGCGCCGCTGCTTCACGGCGCACGCAACATCCTGATCTTCGAATTTCCCTATGCGAAAGAAGTGATTGACTTTGCGTTAGCGGATCTCGTCGGTCGCGCTACGGTTCATCTGCGCCCGCTTCTACTCGTCGGCTATCCCGGTGGCGGCAAGAGCCGCTTCGCGCGTCGTCTCGGCGAGGTATTAGGTGTCAGCGTCTGGCGCACCGATGGCAGCCGCGCAGATGGTGCCGTATTTGGCGGTACCGATCGTCGCTGGTACTCGGCCGAGCCGTGCCACGCGTTCCTTGCCATCGCGCAGGGCCGCATCGCCAACCCGCTCGTTTTGATCGACGAAATTGAGAAGGCAGCGACCCGCTCCGATTACGGCCGTCTCTGGGATTCGCTTCTCGGCTTTCTCGAGCCCGAGACCAATTGCCGATATCCGGATCCGGCATTGCAGACGAATCTCGATCTATCACGGGTCTCTTACATCGCGACCGCCAATACCCTCGATCCTCTGCCGAGCCCCATCCGGGACCGCTTCCGGATCGTGAGGTTTCCGATTCCGACGGCGAACGATCTCGATGCGCTCTTGCCGGCCGTGCTCGCCGACCTTGCGAAGGAACGGGGTCTCGACCGCAACTGGGTGCCGCCGTTGGACGGGATTGAGCATGCCGCTGTAGCTAGGCATTGGTCCGGTGGCTCGATGCGCCGCCTTCGCCGTGTTGTCGAAGCGATTTTGCGCGAGCGCGACCTCTGCGCCGTAAGGAACTAATCACCCGTTACTGACCGTAACGCCACTTTGACTTCCCGTTGAACAACACGTCAAGATCTTAGAACCGCGCGGTCATCCTTGCCGTGGCGGAACGGCTCGCGATGAAGCGCTATCTGCGCGTCGAGGAAGTCGACGAGATCTTGCGCGGCGTCCGCAATCGCACGCCGGTAAGATTGCTGAATCCGATCAACACGAGCTTTCACGCCAGAAGGCCGAAGACTGCCGGATGCTCGAGACGGAAGGCACATCATGAGGGCGGATTTTATCGAACTCTGACCGGGAACGCCGCGAGGCAGAGCGTCGCCAAGATTCGATTTTGGAATCATCAAAGCGTTGATCGGCGATCGCCGAAGCGATGAACTCCGATCGGGCGGCAGACCGCGAGTAGTGAGAGAATGGGTAAAGTCTGGAAAACCGTCCTGCAGCGAGAGTTCGAATTCCGCCAAGCACGGACGTTGGCCACGATCCGAGAGTCGGAGGCCGGCGCCGCCGCCCGCCGATTGATCACAGGGCGCGAGCCGCATCCGACCGGCAGCCCGACCTGCGTGAAATCGGGATTCCGTGCCACCACTTGGGAATCGATGCAATCAGAATGGCCGCTGATCCGCCTAGCGGAAGTGGCAAGCCCCTTCCGCTACATCAGGAGCCAGCCCCACAGGTTGGACATAAACGTTGTCGGGGGCCCGAACCGCATTCTGACCTTCTATCCCGATTTCCAGTTCGTCGTCGACGCAAGATTCCTGGACGACCTGGCTGACGGAAAGCCGTTTTGGGCGGCCGCGCTCGACTGGAAGCCCACGTCCGAGTCCTTCGATTGGCGAACGTTGATCGTCGAGACGAAGACGGATGGTGATCGACGCGCGGTCGATCCATCCTATCTGCACAAGTTGGATCTGGCGCGTGAAGTCTATCGCAGGATCGGATGGTCGTTCGCGCATCTCCTGCAATCGAAAGACCTTCCGAGCGGTCATATAGCGCAGGGCGTTGACAAGATCTGGTCCCGCGCGCTTACGCGCATCACGATGGTCGATGTCGGTCGCGTGTCGCACGCGATTGAGCGGGCGGGTGGCCGCCTCCCGTACGAGGAGGCGGCCTGGGTTCTGGGATCAGGGCCCATCGGCAAAGCCAAGCTATCGGCGCTGCACGTTCGGCGAGTCGTCAGCATGGATATCTCGAATGGACTGAACCCCGAAAGCCTGGTGATGCTCGTCGGTGATCGCGGAGCAATCCTGTGAGCCAAGTCTTACTGCCCCAAGCCGGCCCAGCGTCGATGGCTGCTCCGAGCGGCTTCGACGTGGATCTGAGTCCTTGCGACGTAAAAATCGGCGAGAAGTACGCCGTCATGGTCCCCGGTCACGAAGCCGTCCTGGTACTGGAGTTCAGGAAGCGGCTCTCAAACGGAGTCCTACGATTCACGCTGTTCGGAACGGACCAGGAGTTCAACTTCCCCATCCCGCAATGGGATGACATGCGCTCGGATCGGCGCGCCTGCCGGATTTCGGACTTACGGCGGGGCAGGAGCGCGGAGGAAATCGAAGACATCGATCCGCTCGCGCTTTTGGATCCGGAGGAGCCCAACATCACGCTCAAGGAGTCCGCCCGGCGTCGACTTGCCGCCAGCCGGCTCGAGTGGGCGCGGACCCTACGATTCTACGTTATCCGCTACGACGAAGCACCGGCGGGCAGAGGGCGCGTCGGCATCAGAGAATTCATTGACGACCACTATGAGGTAGCGCGCGTCGACCGCAAACTTCCCATGAAGCCTTCGTGGCAGCAGGTTCTGCGCGCCGTCGACGAATGTGGCGTGCCCGGTGAAAGGCCGCTTGCGTGCTTCTTAGCCAGAAACGGCCGTCACGACCGCGGGAAGCGCTGGCCGGAGTTCACGCTCGAACTCGCGGTCATCATGAATACCGATTTCTGGTCGATTCCCACGAAGCGCAAGTGCGACGTGATCTCCGGCTTCTACGAAAGTTTCGACAAGGAGAACGACAGGCGCGCCGAGGAGCGAAGGAGGCTAGAAGAGTCCCGCGCGAAGGAAGGCCATACAGAGCAGATTGACGACTTGCTCCCGTTCGATCTGCGCGAGCTAACGCGCCCCTCGAAGGAGACGTTGAGGCTCTGGATCAATAGTGGTGAAAACTACTGGTCGTGGCGCGAGAAGTACGGCGAACCTTCCGCGCGTCGCCGTTTCAAGGCGCATGGCCGCGCCATCAAGGCCACAGAGTTCAGTACGTCATGATCGATCATACCCGCATCGACACCTGGGCGGCGCTGTACGACAAGAACGGAACGCGCGTCTTGGTCGAGCGACCGTGGTTGACGTTGGCCATCGATGTGTACTCGAGCATGATCCTCGGAGCGGTGTTGACCTATGAAGGGCCCTCCGTCTACTCCGCCATACGGTGTCTGCGACAAGTGGTACGAAAAAAGTCCTTCCTGACGGAGAGGTACGGATACCACAAGGGCGCAACCGACGGCTTCGGAAAGCCGCTCACCGTGATCGTCGACAACGGCTGGGAATTCACGGGCATTTCGTTCCAGGTCTGCTGCGAGGCGGCGGGCATTCACGTCATCTGGGCGCCCGTCAAGTCGCCTGAATTCAAGACGTACGCCGAGCGGGCCTTCGGCGTCTTGAACGCGTTAGTCTGGCACCGGCTCGATGCGGCCGTTCCGTACAAACCTCAGGAGATGACCGCCAGGGGACTCGATCCGCGGCCGAAAGCCATTCAGACGCTCGAGTGGCTCTATGACCGCATGTGGGAAGCCATAGTAACCGTCTATCATGTGGAGGAGCATGGCGAAATGAAACTTGTTCCAGCGCTTCGATGGCGCGACGGCTTGCTGGCCAATGGCCGACCCACGATCGACGATGTCGGCGAACTCGACAAGCTCTTGGGTCGATCGGCAAGCGCCATTCTCACCACGTCGGGGATCACCTGCAATGGCGAAAGATTCCACGACAAGGTCATAACGTCAGACCTCCTAGATCGCCTGCTAAGGCACGCGAAGAAACGCGGTCAGCGCAAGGGCTTATCGAGCGGCAAGGTCGCGGTCCTGGTCACTTGGGATCCCGGCGATGTCTCATTCATTCATGTATGGGACTGGGTACGGCGCAAGAACGTCAGGCTGCCGAACTGGTATCCGGAATTCGCAAACGGCCTGTCTTGGAAGGATGCGGAAGACATCCGAAAGTTCGCCCACGAGCGGAATATGGCCTTTCATTCCGACAAGGAAATGCACGCAGCGCGAGCGGCCTATGACAGATCGCTGCGCGAGAACCATCCTCACCTGCAGTACGGCAAGGCGCGGAAGAATGCCGTCTATCTCTCCAAGCCGCAACTCGTTGCCGGCGATCATGTCGTCCTCACTGAGGAGCCGGTGGCGGCGATCGAACGGCCTGACGTTGACGTCCCGCAGACGATCCCTGCTGGCGAACGTACGGACGATCGACGTCCGGAGAAAGGCGTGCGCCGCGGAGGCGAGAAAGCGACCCGGAACGCAGCCGCCACACGCGAACGAAACAGGGCCCGCAAGGCAAAGGAACAGCCGGCGGCGTCCGCTCGACAGCCAACCGACCGCAAAGCGGGCTCGGCGACGCCGGCGGAGATCGGTCTCACCAAGGCAGAAGCGCTGGAACGGCTCTCACAACTCGAGGAGGACCTGTGATGACGGACAAGAATACTCATGGCCGCATACTCGCCGAATTCGAGAAGATGCGCATCAAGCACAACCGCTTGGAACGGGCCTACGCGGTTTTCGACAACCTCCGGAAAACGCGGCGCGACGCGCCGTTTGAGCCGAAGCGTTGGGCGTGCATATTCGCGCCCACGCATAGCGGCAAAAGCACGGCCGTCCGCATGTACCTCGAGACGATCGTTGCCAAGGATGCGATCGCGCGTGGGCTTTATCCGGCCGATATGGACCCGAAGCAGATCGCGCTCAAGCAGAGGATCGTGCTCCACATCTCTCTCGAAGGCGTGACCACCATCAAGAACCTCGCACAGGAGATATTGCGAGCGTTGGGCGGCCCAACGAAAGGCACGACGTCGGATCTCCTGCGACTTGCATACGACTACCTCAACGAACACAACGTCGAATTGTTGATTATCGACGAGCTGCAACATCTGATGAGGGAAAAGGACAAAGAGAAGGACAAGAGGGCTCCTTCGGAGGAACCCACCAATCTCACGAACACGCTGAAGACCATGTTGATTCGGGGGCTCGTTCCGATGGCCTTCGTTGGCATCGAGGAGGCGCGGTCGGTGGTCTTCAACGATACCCAGTTAGCGGGTCGCTGCATCAAGGAGATCGACTACTCCCGCCTGGATTGGACGAACCGTGCTGAACGCGAAATATTCGAGAACTACTGCGGCGCGGTGGGACTGAAGCTGAAGCAGCATGGTCTGTTCGAGCACAAGTCCGATTTCCTGTCCGGCGACGTCCCCATCTGTCTTAACGCAGCGAGTTCCGGGCGCCTCGGCGTCGTGTCGCGCATCGTTGAACAGGCCGCGCTCATCGCCGTCGACGAAGGATCCTCCCAGGTACTGCGCGATCATCTTCTGCAGGCTGTCGATCTCTGGGCGATCCCCAAGAACATGAGCCCCTACAACCCGTTCCGCGAGGGTCTGAGGTCGGCCCAAATATTCCAGAAGTGAGTGCGTCGCCAATGAGGCGACGCAGTCGACTTTCCACCGTCAGCGATCAAGAGAATAGAGAATGCCTCTCGCGTTTCCAATCGAACCCGCGACCGACGAGAGTCTCGCCGGCTTCGTTGTCCGCGCGACCGCCAGAAACTTCCTCAGAAGCCCACTCGGCGCACTTTCCTCAATCGGCATCAGAACCGTCCGACTCGGATCGCTCAGCAGCCAGTCGTCGCTGTTGGCAACTTCGATCGCCGAATGGGCCGGTACCGAGGATGTCGAAGCCATCGCGCGCATGTTCCACCGGTCCGTCGAAGGGCGGAAAGGCTGGATCGACTTCTTCGGCGAACCTCTTCGCGCCATGTACCGTCAGCCTGAACTCCGACGCGTCGCACCGGGTGCGCTGAAGAACGGGGACTACATGAGAGCGACCTGGTCGCTCAGACCGCTGTCGTTCGATCCTGCGACCAAGGAGCTGCTGATAGATTCGTGTCCGCAATGCAAGCGCTCCCTTGGCTGGACCCGCACCTACGGCGTCTCTTACTGCGACCATTGCAGTCGTCCGGAAATTTTCGGGCAGTTCACTTGGTATTATCCCGGGCTCGATCTGCGCGACTTTCCCCAGTCGAAGATACAGGTCGACGACGAGGAGGCATTGGATTTTCTGATCGGGCTCATCGATCCATCGCCCGAGCGCAAGGACCGATCACGGAGACTGGTGCCGGAGATGTGGTCATCGTTGACCGCCGGCGATCTCTTCGAGGTCGGCCTCACCTTCGCGTGTATGCTGGACCTGGATCACTGGGACAAGCAGCAGACCGTTAGGCGGAGGAAGGGAGGATCAAGCTGGAGCTGGCTGACGCCTCGAATGCTCTCGATCGGAGGCCGCGCTCTCCTGGGAGGTCAGCCAGGGTTTGAGATGTTCGGAGACATCCTGCGCCGCGAAGCCAGGGGCAAGCCGCGGGAAAAGAAATACGGTAAATGGGCCGAGATCGGTCCTCTCTCAATCGTAGAGCCGAGCCTTTGTGAGGAAGCAAAGACCATACTGGGGCGAGCGACGGAAGCGTATGTCGCGGCTAGACGCGATCCGGACATGCAGCCCCTACAGAGCCTGGCGAACAAGTACGGCATCACTCGGCTATCCTTGAGTCACCTCGCGGAGAGCGGCATCGTTGCCACGACCAAACTCGAAGGTGTCAAGCGCGGGCCGGTGATGATGTCCGAAGCCGCGCTCAAGCCGCTGCTGTGTGAGAAGGAAAACACGATCTCGGCGACCCGCGCCGCGGCCGCTATTGGCGTTCATCCGGCGCATATCGATGAACTGCACAAGCTAGGGCTGCTCGAGAAAGTGGAAGGCCTCGTGCTCAAGCTGTTGAAAGCGGAGGCATATTACACCCGTCAATCGGTCGATACGCTCAAGCGACGTATCCAGAGCCGCATCGCGCGCCGCGCGCCGAAGGATTGCCTCAGGCTGAGAGTCGCTGTGCGCGCGTGCAAGGTCCAGGCGGTGCCTTGGGGTGGAATCGTCCAGTCGATTTTAAATGGCGAACTCGAAGTCTTCCGCATTAAGGCAGACAGGTCCCGCAAGTCCCTTGGCGATCGACTGGCGGTACGCGACGCGAGCGCGCTCGCTTCTGCGATCCGGCGTCTGAGTTCCGCGCAGTCCGGCTCAAAGCCCGAATGGATTGGAAACGCCGCGGCTTCTGAGATTCTTGGGGTTAACGAGGTGGCGGTCTGGCGGCTCGTGAAGGCGGGAGTGCTAAAGAAATACGAGGACGCCGCGCAGTATTCCCATTTCAAACGCCGGGAGGTGGAACTCTTGGCCGTTCAAATGATCTTCGCCCCCGAAGTCGCACGAACTGGCAGTTTCAACACGTACCGCGAAGCTTCGGCGTGGCTGAAGCAGCATGGAATCGCTCCCCGATTGGAGCTGAAGCGCGGAGGCTGGAAGGTTTACTCGCGCTCCGAAGTGGAGAGAGCGTTGCAGCGGCGTGTCGAGGAGCTATCGAGGGAGCGAGTGCTCCGATCGTATCCGACAGGCCAAAGACGTGGACCGGATAGCCCTCTAGGTAAGCTCGCGGCGGCGCAAGAGCTATCGGATGCCTCGAAGGTGGGCTACGCGACGGCCGCTTCCATTCTCGGTTGCACGATCTTCGCGGTCCAGAAGCTGGCCGCGACCGGGCATCTGACGGCGACCGAAAAGGTCACTCCCTTCGGTCGTGCCGAGGTAAAAAGGCTGGCGAAGCAAATCGTATTCGTTCCGGAGATCATGCGGCTTTCAGGATACGTAAGTTACGTAGGAGTCATGAACTGGCTTGAGAACGCAGGCATCAAGCCGCTGTTCTGGTTAAAGATTGGCGGCGTTCCGGTGTTCGATCGAGCCGTCGTCGAGGAACACGTAGCGCGACCCGAATTCATCCGCGGCGCCCATCCTCGCTGGATCAAGCGCAAACTGCTCGGCATGGTCGAGCGCGGCAACAGCGTACATCAAGCCTCGATCGCCTGCGGAGTTAGCTATGCGACAGCCAAGAGATGGGCGTCGACCGAGATGCCGCCAGATTCGGTCCGTAGTGCTCACGGCGAATAACCGCTCTCGACCAAACGCGAGCTGCTCGACATGGTCGAGCGCGGCAGCAGCATCCATCGGGCCGCGATCAGCTGCGGCGTCAACCGCGTGACCGCGCGGAGGTGCGCGAAAGCCGAGTTCGCGGCTTAACCGGCGACGGACTGAAAGTCGGCCAGTCGGACATCTTCTTGCGATGGTGCGCCCGTCCGGTTTTCGACTGTCGAGTATACCACGCCAAGCTGGCCTTGATTCTGTTTTGTTCCAACTCGTCCAGCACACGACGTGCACTTCTCGGCGCTAGGTGAAGAATGACCTCCTTTAATTTATGCAATTCGTCAAGGAACCCGGATCTCCCAAAAGACAACGCCCGAGAGTATAGTAGTTCGATGACTACGAAGAGCTCAGCGAGGGCAGCTCCGCGGAAGTTGAGCACGCCGGATCTATACTGTCCTTCTCCTGGCAGCAGGCGAGCGTGCCGGGGGAAGAGACGCTGAGCGGGCTCTTGAGCGTCAGTTCGGGCGCCGTTCGTGCGGATGCGCATACGCGCGCCTTGCCGACGATCACGACCTGGCGGATCAGCGCGCCGCGGGTTGCGATAAAAGAGCCTTCCAAAATGGCTTTCGAGAACATCGAGGCGCTGCACGACGTTCCCGACCGAGCTGTAGCCCTCCGTCTTCGCCGCCCGACCCAAAGCTCCTGTGGGATGGTAGAGACATTCATCGGCGACCCTGATCCACAAGAAGAGGTCAGCCAACAAAATTGAGTGAGGACGTGTTTTCCTGTTCTTGGCCTTCTTCCTGGCCTGTCCTCCCGTGCCCGGCGATTGGCCGCCTGGCTTTCGTCTTGAGTTTTTCCGCTTTGTCGCCATGGCCCGAGTCTAGAGGGAGAAATGAGCAGAGCCCTAACGAATCCTTGAGATCGTCGTTGCGCCGATGGCGGGATTCGAAATAAGGAAATGCTGGATTCCTTAGCCGGTTCCTCGCGTCGGTCGGTTTCTTTGATGTCAAGTCATTTCGGACATGTCCAGGCGCGTCCTATCCTTCGTCATCTCCGAATCGCGAATCTCGTGAAGGAACGGAAGCGCTTCAGCCTAGACATTTCCCCTTCTCGCCTGGGCCGTTTTCGCGAGGGGAAAAAATCCTCTTGGATGTATATCTGGGGAGTACCGGGTCCGCCTGAGCTTAATGTGCGGGTAGGTGTCCCCGGGAGGACGTCAACTTCAGACATCAACTGACTCGGCGTGGTTCGCATTCGCGAGAGCCGGCTTCCTCTGTTTCTGATACGGCTAACCGCGAAGGGCCTTGCTTTTGCCGAGGATCGACTCAAAATTCTTCAGTTTCGTGCCAAATCGACTCAAGAATCCTTGGAAATCGACTCAAAAATTGTTGGAATCGACTCACTTATAGTTTGGCGCGACAGCCATTGATGATGTTGGTGGGCCCGGCAGGACTCGAACCTGCAACCAGACCGTTATGAGCGGCCGGCTCTAACCATTGAGCTACAGGCCCCGCCGCGACAAGTAAAGCCCCAAACGGCATTGCTTTTCCCCAAGTGTGCCGCGGGAGCCCGCCAATCAACGACCGTTGCAAACTCCCCCGCAACAACTCTTCGTTATCATCTGTAGCCTGGTTATCCAATCTCAAAGTGAACTAGTTGGAAACCCGCGCGCTGGAGCAGCTAGTGCTGGCCAAGCTAGAGCGGAAAGCTCAGGCTGTACGCGCGCAAGGCTGGAGCGGTGCCCGCCTGGCTTTCACCACGAGTTCATCATTGGGCGGCATCGGTTCATTACTCTGCCCAAGCCATGCTCTTGCCGGCATGAAGGAATCCTTCAAAAACGCTGCTCAAATGCGCATTTCAGACGCCCCGAGGCAGGTCATCGCAGCAATCGATACCAGGCATCGTCTATGTATGGACCAAGCTGCGAGCGGGATCAGGCAAGGCGCTTCCCGAGCGAAAAACGACTTAGAGAACGAGAGTCATTTCAAAAGCTGGGCGACTTTATACCGTTATCGGTCAACTCACCACAAAGCACCATCAGCGGTGCACACTCTTAAAGGACGCCAGAGTCTCGAGCTGCGAAATCTCTGCTGTTGCTCGACGTTAAAGAGGACATGACTCTTCAGTGACAATGCTCGATGAAGACTTGGCTCGCATTCGTGCTCACCGCAACAATATACACCGGTGTCGACTGCTGCTAAGGACGAGATTGTCGGACGTAGAACGCCAGCTAATCGAGAGACGCCTTGCAAAGGAGCAGGCCGCGTTCAACTCTTTATTTGCCAAGACCTTCCCGCTCACATTTTCACTTCCGAAAGACCCGACCGACTCCCCGAAACTTCAAGACGGCAAAGTTGGGATCGTCCGTAAACATTGAACTCAATTTGGACCGATTTTCCAGAAACATCAGACCGGTTTGGTCATTGAGGCCATTGGTCAAGAAGCTCGAGCGGATCGGTACGCATTCCGAGTCGCGGGACAACGTGTTGCATTCGACGGGGCTCACTCGCGTTCGTATCCGCTCGCGTCGTTCTTCCAGGCGAACGTTCATTGCGCCCCCAACGGGGCTCAGGGGAGTGTGTTGATCTTCTTTTCGCAGGTTGCGATCGTCTTTGTGATGATCGCACTTGATGCTCTTACCGGCAGTCGCGACCCGATCGCGATCGACTTTGGGGCCGACGCTCTGGATGCGGATCGGTAGGACGCTTGACGCGGAAATGCTGAACGCGGCTTTCGTGGTAGTGTCCGTGGACAGCGATGATGATCCGTATTAGTTCGCGCTTGCGGGCGGTGTGTTCGGGCGCCTACAGGATTGCTCTCGCAGATCGGACAAAAGGTGGTCGCGAGCACTTGATGAGGGATGGCGTCGGAGCCGTCACGCTTAACTCTTTGCGGCCAACGGGGTTGGACAATCAGGAGGGACGAAGCGATACCCAACAGCGCTCCCTGCGAAGAGCATCCGTCCGAGTCATGAAATCGCGAATTGCGGGGTATCTTCCGGCCAGCTGACTCGGCGTGGGCATAAGTGTTTCGGTGCCGTAATCCAGTTGCATAAGTTCCACATAGAGTTGCCGATAGCGGTCAATTGTTATGGCGGTACGCTCGGGATTGAAGAAGTGTGCCGGTTCTGCCTCGAGAGGCACGAAGCCCAGCAGAAGTGACGTTCTCACCTTCTGCGGATCATCGGAAGCTGGCCGTGTATACGCGATTGCCCGTTCCGGATCGTCAATAAAGATCGTGCCTAAGACGCGATGCAGCAAATGTATTCTCATAGCAGAATTTTGCATGCGTTCTTTCCGATAGTGATTATCGCGTAGCATGCGAGGCGGGCTTTCGGCCTCGACCAGAATTCTGCGGGCGCCCATCTCCCGCGTGAACTTGGCGAACAGGTGCTTCATCCTCCGCGTAGATAGTCTTCCGCGGTCGGCCGCGCGGATAGCAATGTATGGAACATATATCGACTGTGGGATCATAGGGTTTAGCCGAACCAAACCAGCCCCGATGACGTGTTGCCCAAGAACGAGCAGGAAATAGCGCGCGATGCGAGGTCTGTGAAAGAGATCGTTGAGTCTATCGTCCGCTTCTAAGTCCGCTAAAGTGAATGCCTCCTTGAGGATTGATATTGCGCAGCGATAGTCAACCGCTGCCTCGACCAATACCAGGGCGTCGGACCCCGGATCGTGACTGACGGCGAGCGCGTTCGGCGCGTCGCCCATTTGCAGTTGGAAATTTGCCAGTGCTGATTCTTCGGTGGCCATGAGTTCCAATGAATTATTC